>NZ_JBMXYC010000018.1:0-53326 GCF_053996935.1 Candidatus Alkanophaga liquidiphilum | reverse complement strand
GTAGGTTCTGGAATTGAGATAGCAACTTGGTGTTTAGAAAAAGGCCTTATTCAGCAAGGGTTCACAGTTTTAAGGGAAACGATCATAAATTATGTAATAACCAATATTTTGAAACGCAATAATCTACGAAAGAAGACCTACAGAGAAGTTGCTGAAGTAATGCTAAATAGTAAATATGAAGAAATACCTTCTGAAGTTTTAAATCTTTGGCATGAGATCGTAGATTATAGAAATGACATAAATCATGCTGGTTGGAGAGATCGGAGAGAACAAAATTATCATTCTTCCACAGATTTTGAGAGAAAACTTAAGAAATTTATAGAGAGGGGGCGAGTATTAATTGAGGGTAATAATGATTAAAGTGACTAATAAATCTCGCCCGTCGCCCGCAACTCTCCGCTTCGCTTCGGTGCTAACGCACTCGGACAACAGGCGGATATGCGGCTTCGCCTTCGGCTACACCCAAATTTCCCTTCGGGAAACTTCACATATCCCCAGAACGTTATCGGGAATCGCACTATAAGGAGATGAAATTATGGGTGAGATAAAGTATAAGCCAATAGGAATCATTCATTCCCCATTCAAAGAGCCAAAAGGAACACCTATACAACCCACAGCCGCTAAGGGAGTTGATGGAACAGTTGAGGTATTCCCAGAATATGTTGAAGGTTTGAAAGATCTTGATGGCTTCTCTCATATCATCTTGATATATCACTTCCATTTATCTAAAAAATCGTCCTTAAAAATAAAGCCATTTATGGATAATCAAATACACGGAGTTTTCTCAACAAGGGCTCCAAGTAGACCGAATCCAATTGGCATTTCGATAGTGAGATTGATTAAAATTGAGAAAAACATTCTTTACATTCGAGATGTAGATATTATAGATGGAACGCCTCTCTTGGATATTAAGCCCTATGTTCCTGAATTTGATGTAAGAGCGGTTGATAAAATAGGATGGCTTGAGAGAAATGTGAACAAACTATCAATATCAAAAGATGATGGAAGGTTTCAAAATGACTGATGCGACTTCCGATAACAGCGAACATACGGCTACGCTTTGCTCCGCCCAAATTGCTAAAGCAACTTCGTATGTCCGCAAAACGTTAAGTGAGACATTTTGTTCTATCTCAAGATTGATTTAGAGTTACCACTACGTCCGCACACCACAAATACAACACCTAAAGAAGCAACAGAACCGGTCTCTACTAGGCAATGGGACGTTTCCGATGACGCCTTAAGGGAAGAGATGAGCAAGCGTAGCCCATCGGATAAAGATCCAATGGGATGGGGGAGCTGTGCTCGGAGCCCCGAACTCAGATGAAGCCCTGCCGTAAGGCGGGTGGAACGGGCGAAGCTCTTGCGCAAGCGAGGGTAGTTCACTTATAGCAGCAACAGCAACATAGAGACATGCGGGAGCGGGCGGCGTTTGATGTGGAAAGTTGGAGGGCGTTCATTTCTGAGAAGATCGTTCCGATGAGGGACAAGGCGGCGGCGCTCCTCAACTTTTGGGAGTTCCTGAAAAGCCTCGAGGGGAGATACCTGTCGGAAGTGCTGAAGGAGCATCCGAAGCTCGAACCTCTGTTCTTGGGAGGGACGAAGCCCCCGGGCGAATACAAAGAGAACAGCTTGGCTTTAGCCGTCAGGGAGAATTTAGGAGCAAGCGTGAGTCTCGACGCCTACTATACGCTCGTGACGCAGGGTTTTGAGGCGAAGACGCCCATAGAGGTGGAGAAGACCGTCTTCATCCTGTTCGTTGAGAATATTAGGAACTTAACGGCTGATATCGTGAGGCTTGCTGCGAGGAAAGGTCTGATTTCTGGCTCTGGGGCTGAGGCTGCGGAGGCGGAGCCGCAGGCGGGAGACCACATCAGTCCCGATGAGGTGATGGAGCGACTCGTCGGGTTCTTACAGCTCTGCGCGGACACGACGGTCGGCGCCGACCCGCTCGTGACGCTCGCTTGGAACGTCCGCAAAATCACGAGGAAGTATCTGAATGAGGTGTTCCCTGAGACGAGGGATGAGGAGAATATGAGGGTTCTGCGCGAGATTCTTGGGCTTGAAGAGATATTCACGCCGTCGGTCGAGGGGGAGCAGAAGATTGATTACACGGTTTACGGATTCGAAGATTATGCGAGCACCTACCAGCTCTCCGAAGACCGGAGATCAATCTATGTCGATTCCCTAAAATTCCACTACGGCGACCTCAGAAGCGATCTAGAATTTTGCGGCAAATACGGCAAATACGGTGAATTTCAAGAGAGGGTAAGCCGTATGCTCGCAACGCCGCAGATCTCCAGTATTGGCGGAGGGTTATGCTTGTTGAATGACTACATACAGCACATGTTTGCTTTTGTCAAGAAAGAGCTGGGCTTGGTCTTGAAGCACGTTCCAGAGCTGAAAGATGAATATATCAGGTCCTGTGAGAAACAGCTAGAGAGGCTTCCAATGTTGAGTGTCGAGGAAACGGTCTTGGACGGCAGGGTTACCTACTCAAGGATTGAGGAGTACGAGGTAGAAGGACATCTTATGAGGACGCCAAGGTCTGAGACCCGTCCATTCTTCGCCTTTCTCGACGAAATCATGCCGGCAGTCTTCTTGGGACTCTATGAAATAGTCTTCAGCGAGGACCGCCGTAAGTTTGTAGTGATGAGGAGGGATTAGATTGGAGCGGCTTCAGAAGGTAGCGAGGAAGAGAGCGGAGAGGCGTGCGGATGCGGAGCAGGAGAGGCGTCTTGAGCCCCCTTCACGGGAGTCACGGAGGTTGTCGCCGTCGGAAAGCGGGGAGCGCACGGCGTCGTCCGATGATTCGTCCGAAGTCCAAGCCGTCCGGCAACCGCCTGCGGACGCCTCAAATGAAGTTTCTGAAACAACGCCTCCTGTGAGGCTTGAGGCAAAGCCGCTGGACGCAGGCGTAAGCCGCCCCGAATCTGGATTTGGAGTGCGTCCGCCGAGGCTCGAATTCAAGCTCGTCGGGCGAGAGCTAGATAAGAGCGTAGCCCTCCAAGTCGCCTCTCAGGTCGTCCCCCAAGTCGCCCCTGCCGTTTCTGAACTCAAGCCGTCGCTCGAGCCCAAGCATCTGGACGCATCCCTGCCCGACGTTCGAATCACGGCGCCGCCGAGCGCCGTCGTCAATCCCGTCTCCCTGCCGAGGGTAATGCTTGAAGCAAGGCGATTGGACGCCGCTATGCCATCCGTTGCCACAAGCCGCTTTAAAGCCACAAGCCGCTTTAAAACACCAAGCATCAAGCCCATCCTCCTGCCAAAAAGGAGGCTTGAGCCAAAGCTCCTTGATAAATCTTCTCTGAAGGAGGAGGAAGAAGAGGTTGAAGAGAAGAGGGAGACCCAAGAAGCTGCCGTCGAAGAGGTTTCAGCCGGCTTCGAGGAAGTTCCAGACTTCTTAAACTTTATGGGAGAAGGTGCGTCGAGGATTTTTGAAGGGAAGCCTCTCTGCATAGTCCTTCCGGAGAGGGAAGAGCGTTGGGAGCATGTCGTTGCGACGGTCTGCCGCGAAGCCTACCGTGAGAAGAGAGGTGGACTTCCGGAGCCGCTCTTCAGAAAATCCTTGGAGGAGCTTAAGTTTGAATTCGAGCCGAGGGTGGAGAACGAAATTGTCGTTGTGGAGGAAGTGAAGCTCGGCGACGAGGAGCAGCAGCTTCTTAGACGAACCCTGAGCGAGTTTTTCTCGAGAGGGCTCGGCTTCCTCATACTCGTCTCCGAAGACCCCGATGGGCTGGCGGCTTGGATAAAGCAGGAAGTCCCCTCCGTCAGACCGCACCTGCTGAGGCTTAACCCCGAGATGAGCGAGGCGCAAAAGCGGAAGGTTCTAAGCTTCGTGAGCGGCAAGCTGCGAGCGACGCCTGAAGCGAAACAGACCGCAGAGGCGGGAATAGTCGTCGAAGAGCAGGTGAGCTTCGGAGAAGCCTTCAAAGAAGCGGTGGATGCCTTCGACAGGAGGCTTGCGGAACTTTTGGACTTCAGCAAAGCTCCGAAGAAGCTCAGGAAGCTGCGGGACAAGCTGGTAGCGAGCGCTCCCGACAAGGGAGAGGCGGCGAGCGGGGAGCATTCTGCGATGAAAGCCTTCGTCTGGCTCTATGCTTGGAAGAAGCATCAGAAAAGGGTCATTCCGGAGCTTGAAGACGAAAGAGGCGTTGACGTGCGAGTTCTCGACGAGAATTACGAAGTTGAGACGTTTTACGGTGTGGGCTACCCGATGGCGAAGCTCGTTAAGAAGATACAGGAGAAGTTCAGGCGAGGTGAGAAGGTTTACTTCGTGCTGCGGAACGTCAGCATCCTCCTGCACCTGCGAGACCTCCTCACCTTCAGGAAGGATTGGAGGGATGAAGGGTATAATGTCGAGATTTTCGGCTTGGACCTCGAAGCGAAGGAGCTCATCCCACTGGATTGGGTGGTATCATGCCTGAGGAGCTAGGTTTAAGGAGTCCATGAGACCCCTACTTGAAGCCCTGAATGCCATAAGCCAAGCTTACAACAGGCTCGTGCAGATGCTTTTCCTCACCCTTGAGGATGTCTAGATTCGGTTTTAGATGCTGAAAGATAAAGATTTGCCTCTTAAGCCAAGCAGGCGCGCCTTCTACAAGTTTTTGTGTTTACGCCGCTCCCACAAGAAGCCAACGGCGGCGAACATTGCGAGCACGCCCGCCGTGACGAACACGACACTGAGCTTCGAACGAATGCCGCCTTTCGGCAAAATTTCTCCGAATGGGATGCCTGTTACATGCTGCTGCTTTTCATCGCTCTCGTTACTCATGTTTACCGGCGGGTGCTCGCTGCCGCTCAACCCCTCGGTAACAGGTGCCTCGCTTTCAACCGTCGGGATGGTGTAGTTCCATGCCTCTTTACTCCCGCGTCCACCGCCGCCTCTGGTCGCCGGCGATGGCTGCGGCGTTGGTGTCTCGATGCTTGAGACCGTCACGTTAAGCTCAAAGACGTTATTTCCTTCGTCAAGCTCCTGAACTTCGTGCGAGGCGTCGGCTTTGACCACAAGCGTGTAAACGCCTGGAAGCGGCGGCGTCCATTCGAATGTTGTGGTGAAACCTTTACCCACCTCGAGACCGTCGTCGCAGCGCACCGTCACGTTCTCAAGCTCCGCCCCAGCATGCATCACCCTAAAACCAACATTAAAAGCGTCGGCATCGGCACCGCCTACATTTTCCACGAACGCCTCGACGATGCGCTTCACGCCCACGCTCGCCCTCTCAAGTTCCACGTCACTCACTATCAAATCTGGCGGCAATTTGATGCTAACGTCCTCGAAAGCGATGTTGTTGAATGGGTCTTTTTCGGTGACGTTGTTCTCGGCATCTGCCTCGGCGACGAGCCTGACCGTCATTCCTGCAAGCTCTAACGGTGGCGTCCAATTAAACGTGAGCGTGCGATTCTCACCGCTATGCAGCGGCGGCTCGACGTTAAGCGTGCTGACGGTCTCGCCCTCAACCCGTAGCGTCACAGCGAAGCTCTCGTTAACGTCGCCGCTGCCCTCGTTGCGGACTGTTACGCCCACGTAGTTCTGAAGTCCAGCAAAGACCACGCCGCTTGCGACCTCGACGCTGACATTAATGTCCGGCAGCGCCGACGGCCCGAAGGCGTAAACTTTGCCCTGCCCCGAGGTGTAAACTCTGCCCCCATAAATGGCAGGAGAGGAGCCGCCAAGCCTACTTGAATTCCAGATTTCTTTGCCGGTGAATGCATTAAGACAGTAAACGCCGGCAGTGTCGAAGTTCATTAATGCTTCACCGCTTGCAAGTGTGCCGATGAGCACTTTTCCATCACTTGAAACCGCCGGCGAAATTGTCCAGCCGCCTTCTGGGAAATCCCAGACCGTTGCACCACTCTCAGGGTCTAAGCAATAGGTTTTGAGCGGCGAATATCCAGGACAGCCACCGCAAATATAAATGTAACCAAAGGCATAGGCAGGGACGGAGTTCGTGCTGATGCCGGAACGACTCCAAAAGACTCTGCCATTTGCAGGACTCATCGCGTAATAAGCAGCATCGCCCGGATCTTCGAGGTTGTAAGTGCCGAAAAAAAGCGTGCCGTGAACGAGCGTCACTGAACCCCAGACACCGTAATCCGTGGAGGCGTTCCAGAGTTGCTCGCCGCTTTCCGCATCCAAGCAGTAAATACCGATGCCTGTGTCCGTGAATTCGGGCTGCCATGCGCCAATACCGACGTAAACTTTGCCGCTGCTGAGCGCCGCCGTTGAGGTCGCCCGCCCACACTCCAGCCTTGGCTCATCACTCCTGTCAAAGACCCATAATCTCTCGCCGCTCTTAGCGTTAAAGCAGTAAAAGGCGGGGTCCCCCGCCGCCCCATATTTCCCGATAACGAGAAGCGTCCGGTGGTCGCCAACCTTCGCTATCGAGGGGCAGGAATTTACAATATCTCCTTCTAAGCGCCGTTGCCACTGCACGTTGCCGCTTTCAGCGTCAATGCAGTAAACAGTGCTGCCGGATCCTATGTAAACACGATTGTCGTAGTAAACTGGCGACGCCCACGATCCGTAACTGCTCCTTTTTTCAAGCGGCGTCTGCCAGAGAATTTCACCACTTCCGGCGTCGAGCGCCGTTAAAAACGTGCCTGAAGCGTTGTCGCAGTAGGCAAAGACCTTGTTGTTGCCAATGCAGACTTTCGATGACGGAACCGCTCCGATATCTGCAGTTTCCCATGCGATTTCGAACTTGTCAGGCGCCTCTGACGCATAAAAGCCGGCGTCGCCGCCTTGATATTGGGATGGCTCTTCCCCAACGTTGTGCACGAAGAACGGCTCGACAGTCTCGTCGTAGCTCGTAAATCTCCCATCGCTCGCCTCTACCCGCAGTAAATACTTCCCATCAGGAACTGCTTTCGTGTCCCAGACGTAAACGCCGTCATTACTTTTATTTTCGGAAAGCAAAAGCCAATTACGCCCCATGTCAGGACTGTATTTCAGCGTGATGTTCAGAGCGTCGCCATCGGGGTCGTTCGCCACCCAGCGCACGGAAATGACGCCACTCAGAACCTCGCCACCTCTTGGAAACAACAATTGCACATTCGGAGCGCCGAGAACCGCCTTTACGATGAAAAACGCCGTATTGTTGTTTTCATCAGTTTCAAAAACATCTTTATCCGCATCCAGCAGAGTTGCAAGTGCGTAAATTCCGGGCTCCGTTGGTGTCCAAGAAAAAGAGAAGTTTGCAACACCGAATACACGCCTCACATGAAGCTTTTCGATCAACCCCCAAGTATCGTTAGTAACGCTCCCGTTCTCATCTCTGAAACGGCGGCAATATATGGAAACGTTAAAATGCTCCGCAACTCCACCGACGACCAAATTAACAGCGTTGCTGACATTCACGACCACGACCCTGCTGACTGAAAAGTTTGCCACGTAAATGTCAGGGAGGCTCACAGAAAGCGTGCTGCAAACTTTGTTGTTCGCTTCATCGCTCTCAAAAACGTCGTCATCAGCATCAACCGTCAGCGTGAAGTTGAAAACCCCCGTAACGTTTGGTTTCCAGCGTAGCGTGACATTTTTTCGCCCATAGCACGTCACGTTTTCCAAACGCTCGCACGGTGCGTAAGCCGTCGCGCTCGTAGCGTTGCCGTTATTGGGGGCGCTCTCGTTCATGGCGTTTTCGGCAGTAGTGGGGTTCGTTGTAGCGCTCGCTGACGCAAAGAATGAAATATTAAAATTCTCACCAAAACCGATGACTTCCAGCGGAATTTCATTTGTGAAATTCGAAAACAATAGCGGGAGCTCGGGTAACAGCCGTAAACTCAAATCTGGAAGTTCAACGCTCACTTTCAAGCTCGCTGCATTATTTGTCTCGTTACGCTCATTAATTTCGTTATTTACATCCACAAGTGCTGTGAGGTTGAAAACTCCGACGTGCGACGGACGCCACATGAACGAGACGTTCGTAAGCGCCAAAGCTCGACTCTCCAAAACTCTAAGTTCGGAAACAGGCTCGCCATCCGCAAGAAGCGAGACATTGAACGCTCCGCCATTGTTCCGGACTGAGACGAAGACCCCGCACGTAACGTTGGCATACGCCACGCTCTCGCCTCGCCACGTCTCGTTGAGGTAAGGGCTCACGTAAATATTCAAGAGCAAGATTTCAGGAAGCTCCTGCTCGAAAACAAATTGGCGGAATGTCGGCAATCCCTGCCCAAGAAGCGTGAGCGCTGCAAGCGCCGTCGCTCTCACCGGGTCGTAAGACAGGAAGCTGCCGTCGGCGTCCTGCATGCTCAATAAGTATTCAACGCTGCTTGTAATGTTCGGTTTAGCCTGAGCATCGTCAGCAACGAGCAACGCTGCCGTGACTAAAGCCGTCGGCAGTGCGTCCGACTCGCCGCCGCCGAATTCAAACGGGAAGCCGCCGTCATCGTTTTGCTCAGCCCTCAGAAGCCCCAAAATGGCATGAAGTGTGGAGTTTTTAGAAGACACGCCAGCAGAGATTAACGCTTGGACGGCAAGCGCTGCCGCCGTCAGGTCGCCTGTTCCACTCTCATTCACGCTTTCAAGAAACTGGAAAAGCTGCCTTCGTAAGCCTTCAGCTATTTCTGCCCGTGTCTCGTAAGCTTTGGAGCCATTCACCGCGCTTAACGCCAACAACGCCCACGCCGCCTCGTCCGCTCGCAATTCCTCCGTAGAAACCCGCTCAAGCAAGGCACCCTCATAATTCAGCCCTGAAAAATTCAAAGGCAGCTCGCCGAGCGCCACTGCTGTGAGAACGGCAGCCGCAAGCTCGCCAGCATTTTCGACGCCGAACGTCGCCGCCGAGAGATTCAGAGAGGACAACGCCGTGAAGCTCGCGGTTAAGGAAAAAAGGGTAGCTGCAAGCGCCCTCGCCTGCACGTCGCCACAGCCGCCCAAATGCCCAAAGCTCTCATTCAAATATGCAACAGCAGCTTCCACCGAGTTAAGTGCTGCCTTACAATCATAAGAGACCTCACGTAACGGAACGCTCACGTTAGCCGAGTGGCAGCCGCCACCCGTCTCTACTAAAAAGGACATGTTGAATTCCGAGGGCACAGCAGCCGCATTTTCAAGTAACACATCCAAAATGTTCGTCATATTCAACACCAGCGAGATTTTCCGCCTCTCGCCGATGCCGAGCGGCTCGTCAAACGCCCTTTTACAAACCTCAACGCCGCAAATCAATACTGACACGTTAAATGAAGAGCATGCCTCCAAAGCCCGCACCCGCAATACCACAGGGAAAACCCCAGGCACGCCGCAACGCCTCGAAACGTTAGCACAAAATGCTCCAGGCATAGTTACGCCCTCGATAACCATTTTTGGTGCAATTTCAAGCTGTGCCTTCTCCGGCAGCGTTTCTAAACGCCGGAGGTGTTTAACCAAATTTATGCTCGTAAAGTCAGGAGTGGGCTTTTCAGGTAGCGCTGCCAGTGGCTGCGTCGCCACTGCCACCACGAGCACCAGCAGGGAAAAAATGGGAAATAAATTTTTTGACACCTCACGCACCTCCGTTTGTCCTTTTACCAGCGTATCCCTCGTAACGTCGCCATCAGCACGCTTGTCGTGCTGTCCTCATTATCGCTAGGGATTAAGCCTTTACTTGGTATGTAAGCCCACGACGCAACGTCGCTGTCGAGCGCCTCGCCGCCTTCAGCGAAGAGTCTTGCATAGAACGCCGCTTTGAACGGCGTCGGCGACCAGCGACCTACGTTTATCTGCCAAGAGTGCTCAAGCGTGCAGTTTGCGCCTAAGGATAACTTCGCCGATAGTATCTTGAAAATCGTGCCTCCAGAGACGTAAAACAGCTCGAAAGTCACGGTCTGCGGCACGCCGGGATTCTCCATACGCACGCCCAGCGTCATAACGTCCCCCGGTCGGTAAATGCCCTTGTCCGTCCAGATGTCCACCGAAGGCGGCAACGCCTCACGCACGAGCAACAACGCGCGCTCTGACCGCACACAACTCTCTTTTTCGGCGTAAACTTCGTAAAGCCCCGCCGGCACGCTTATGCTGATCGCTGCCTGTCCGCTCTCGTTCGTCGTCCCCAACTCGTAAAGGACGCCTCTTTCATCCGTCGCAAGAATTTCAGCAGCACTTGCAGGCTCCCAGACGCCAGCCGTGTCGTTCAGCACTTCAACCGTTATGAGCAACTGCTCCCCCACGTAAGCCTCGGAAGCACTAAGCGTTATCCGCAGCGGCTGCCCGCCCCATGCCCCGTAATACCAGAGAACTTCGTCGCCGTCGCTCAACACGTAGTCAGCAGCGCCGACCATCGCCAGCTCGTAATTCACTCTGTAGAGCCAGAACCGCATCGTCGTGTAGTTCTCGGCGACACCTGCAATCTCGCTGACGTAGAGCCCCCAGCTCGTGTTCACGACGGTGTAAGAGAAGTTTCCGAGTTTTGCCGCCTCGTCAAGGGCGCCGAGCGCCGTAGGCAGCGGCAAGTGATGCACGTTGCCCTCGCTGTCAGGGATGAAAGAGTCGCTTACGTTGACCCACCCGCTCCAGACGGTTTCCTCAGGCGTTTCAATCCGCACTTTCGCCGTAACGGGCGCTGTCTTCAGAGCATAAACGCAAGCGGCGTCGTTCCCGAAATAGATGTAGCCATCGCTTATCGAGACGCCTTGCAAGATGTAGCCGCCGCTCACCCCGGCTTCGTCGCTCGTGAAGCTCCAGAGAGGCTTGCCGTTTCCGTTTAAGCAGTAAACCGTGCCGTTCTGGCAGTTCGTCGTGAAATAAACGTAAACGTTGTCGCCTTGAACGCTGAGCGCAGGCGATGCCTTCACGCCTCCGTTCGGCTCGAAGCTCCAGATAACATCGCCATTTTCAGCATCAACGCACTTCACGTCGCCCGGTATGCTGAAGCTGCCGGTGCCGATGTAAATTTTGCCGTCGTAAACTGTAGGCGTGCTGCAAGAATAGCCGATTTCGACGCTCCAGCCGTCATCAAAAAAGTGCCCCGTGCTCTCGTCAAAGCCTACTTTCCAGAGGTAGCCGCCTTCTGACGTGAAGTAAACATAGCCGTTGTTATAAGTGACGGACGATTTTATCCTGCCGGCGTCGGCTCTGCTGAAGCTTAGGGCGCTCGTGATGTTGATTTCGTGCGCCGTGCTTCCGTTCTCGGCGAAGACGCTAACGAGGTGCGAGCCCCAATCGCCGAAAACCACGAAGTTGCCGACGACGGCGGCGCCGGACCAGTAATAGCCGTAGCCGCTTTCAGACGGCCGCACCCAGAGAACGTCGCCGCTATCAGCGTCAAGGCAATAGTAGGCGCCGGTTTTGCCTGTGTAATTGCCGGAGCCGACGTAAATCTTGCCGTCGGCGTAGGTCAGAGGGCAGTTAAGCTCTGTAGAAACGCCCGAAGGGGTATAAGACGAGAGAGGCGTTGCCCAGAGGACGACGCCGCTGTCGGCATCGAGGGCGTAAATGACGCCGCCCTTCGTTGCAACGTAAAGCGTCCCGTCGGCGTAAGCGGGTGTCGAAAGCTCGTATTGCCAGCCGTATTGTAAGAGCGGCGTCTCCCAGAGCGTCTCACCGCTGCAAGCGTCGAACGCCGTAACGTAAGCCTGTGCGTCGAGCACGAAAACTTTTCCGTCGGCGACAATGGGTTCGATGTCCACGCCCGCCATTTGCCAATCGTCGGAGTGCACCTGCGCCTTCCATGCGACATCCACGCCGGAAACTGGCGCAAGCTCCGCAGTCGTCCCAGAGTTGAGTTCGTCGTGCTGGAACTGCAGCCACGCCGCCGATGCGCATGTGCTCGGCAGTAGCGTCAAAAGCAACAACGCAACACTCAACACCAGTATGCTTGCTTTTATTCCAATCATTCGGACCACTATGCGCGCGTGAGACGGGTATGTTAAATAAATTTTACGAAAGTAAAGCGTTGCAGTGCGGCATGCTGAAATATAATGAAAAGTCAAGACCTGACATGGACAAGGAGCTTGAGGAAATATTCAAAAGCAAAGCTAAAGAGCGGTGGTTCGGCTTAGCTATTGAGGAGCGCGACCCTCGGAAGAAGGTCTTATATTATTCTAAAGTGCTGGAAATTGACCCGCAGGACGTCGCCGCTTGGAACAACAAGGGGCTCGCCCTCAGAACGCTGCGGCGGTATGAAGAAGCGGTGGAGTGTTATGAGCGGGCATTGGAAATAGAGCCAGAGGATGCCGCTATCTGGAGCAATAAGGGGGTGGCGCTGAGCAAACTCGGTAAGCATGAGGAGGCGCTCGCCTGTTTTGAGGAGGCGCTGCGGCTCAACCCTGAAGACGCCGCCGCTTGGAACAACAAGGGGCTCGCCTTCTACTGGGCGGGTAGCTACGAGGAGGCGTTGGCGTGCTACGAGCGGGCGTTAGCGCTCGACCCCGAAGATGCCGCCGCTTGGAACAACAAAGGAATCGCTCTCTACTGGCTGGAGGAGTATAAGGAAGCAATACTGTGTTACGAGCGGGCGTTGGCGCTCGACCCCGAAGACGCCACTGCTTGGTGCAACAAGGCGCTCGCATTCTGCAAGTTGGGGCTATTTGAGGAAGCAGTGCGCTGCTACGAGCGGGCGTTGCGGATAGACCCGGAGTGCGAAGCCGCACGAAGCGGGAAGCGGTTTGCGCAAGAGCGCTTGCGCAAGTCTTAAATAAGACGTGCTTTCCTTCAATAAATCATGCTTTACAAAAAGGTATTGCTCGTCATCTGTGTGCTCTCGCTGCTGCTCGCTGCCGGCTGCATCGATAACGTTGGGCAGGAGGTTTCTTCCCCCACAGGGACGCCTGTGCCAACACCGACGCCCGTAGAAGCGCCGTCGCCGCAGCCGGCTGCGCTGACCGTCGTCGATGACTTCGGCAGGGTTGCTACTATCCACGGGAGCAACCGAATTGTCTCGCTGGCGCCCTCGAACACCGAAATCCTGTTTGCGCTCGGTGTGGGCGACAGGGTTGTGGGTGTGACTGAATACTGCAACTTCCCGAAAGAAGTGGCGGAGCGAGAAAAAGTCGGCGGCGTCGCCACTGTTGACGTTGAAAAGGTGGTGGCGTTGCGTCCCGACGTCGTCTTCGGATGCGAACTTAATGGCAAAGAGACCTTCGACCTCCTTGAATCCCTAGGCGTGAGCGTCGTTGGCATAAACCCGCAGAACGTCAGCCACATCCTCGAAGACATTCTGCTCATCGGGAACATCGTGGGCGCTGAGGAGAACGCTTCCACCCTCGTCGCTGAAATGCAGGCGAGGATTGAAGCTGTCAAGAGCGAGGTGGAAGGGGCGCCGAAACCGAGAGTGGCGCACGTCTGCTGGCACGACCCGTTATGGGTTGCGGGCGCCGGAACCTTCCAGCACGAACTCATAGAGCTGGCGGGCGGTGAGAATGTGTTCTCAGATTTTGAAGACTGGAAGTCCGTGAGTCTTGAGGAGTTTATACGGAGGAATCCCGAAGTGATTATTGTTTCTGTGGGACACGGCGTCGAAGGCTGGGCACCTTACGAGTTCATCACCAGCGATGAACGCCTTAAAGCCGTGGACGCCGTCCGCAACGGCAGAGTTTATCCGATTGATGCGGACATCATCGCACGAGCGGGTCCGAGAATAGTGGATGCTCTTGAAGAATTGGCAAAAGATATACATCCTGAACTGTTTGGAGAAGAGGCGGCGGCGTGAGGCAGCGCAAGGGGGTGGGCGAGCTAATGGAAGCAAGTGGACGGACGAGTGTGAACGAGCGGACGAAAATATACCACGTCGTGCTTTTCGACTACGGTAGTTCGCTCTATGTTTTCTTCAAGGGCTGCAACTTCGCATGTCGGGGTTGCATCCTGAAAAGCACGCCTTGGGACTGCCATATTCCAAAGGAGGATGTTCGTCGCCTCTCGTCGTTGGACATCGAGCTATTGAGGACGCTAACGCTTTCAGAGCTTGAGCGCATCGTCGTCGCCACGAGCGTAAAAAGTGCGGTGCTCGGCGGCGGCGAGCCTACTGTTGACCCCTCACTCCCGAGAGTTATTGAGCTTTTTAAAGACTACGGCGTCCACACCGTGCTCCTCACGAACGGGCACGCTCTCGACGAGAAGTTGACGACGAGACTCGAAGCGGCGGGACTCAACGAGGTCTGCGTCAGCATCAAGGCTGTCACCGAAGAAATCCACGAACGCTACACCGGGAAGTCCAACAGAAAAGTTTTGAGGAACTTCAAGTTCTTACGACGGAGCAAGATGGAACTGAGGGCGGAGACCGTGCTGATACCGGGGCTTGTTGAAAGGGGTGAAGTTGAGAAAATAGCGGCGTTCATTGCGGGCATTGATAAAAGCATACCGCTGAGGATTGATGGCTACACCGCAATCCCGCATGCGGAGTGGCGGAGCGCAACGCCCTCCGAAGTGCTTGACGCTGTGAAGTCGGCGAAAAAGCATCTTAAAAACGTCTCGTGCCTGCATTGCGAAGTTCCCATTAAAGGGAACGTCGTCTGCGTGTATCCTTAAGCCGCCTCGCCGCCTCAAATGCCGCACCGTAGTGAGATAGGCAAGATAAGGAAATTACTTTCGATCCTTCGGTAGAGTTACCCATCTATTATCTCGCCGCCCTCCCTCACGATTATTTTCATCAAGCGACTTTACAGCTTTTAAAATTAATTCATGTCGGTACCGCCCTTCAGCCATGAGTCCGGCGTTAGCGGCGATGCCGGCGTGGACGTGTTCGCTTTTGGTGGTTAAGAGTACACGAGCACTTTTGCTGGCAGATCGCCGTAGAGCATCTTTATTTCCCTTTCAGGCGTTCCCATGTATTTTACGAACATTGAGGGGCGGGCGGTAATGATCACGGCGCTCCGCCAAGTGTCGTGCCGTCGCAGATTTGCGGCGATGCGTTCGTAGAATTTCTCGACCTTGCGGGGGCTACCCATTCTGATGCCGTAGGGCGGGTTTGCGACGACGATGTCGTAGTTCAGCAGGAGCTCGCAAGCGTCCGCTTTGAAAAACGTGACGCTCACGCCTGCGAGCCTTGCGTTCTCTTCTGCGCCCTTGAGATAGCGTCCGTTGATGTCACTGCCGAAAACTCGTAGCTCTCGCTTCATAGGCTCGTATTTACGGCGAAACTCCAGAAAGGGCTCGCTGTCGAAGAGCGGCATGCTGTAAAGCTTTACTTCCTTAGTGTTCGGGATGCCGCACGCGTATCTTGCGGCTTCGATCGGGATCGTCCCGGAGCCGCAGACAGGGTCTATCAAACTCTCGTCGAACCGCCAACCCGAAAGCCTCACGAGCGAATACGCAATCGTCGGCTTCAGCGACGCAGGGTGCTTGAAGCTGCGGTAGCCACGCCTCGCAAGACTCTCTTCGCCCGTCGTGTCGATACCTACCCAAAAACTGTCGTCTCTGACCTCCACACGCACGATGACGTCCGGCTTTTCAAGATTTACCTTTAAACGCTTCCCAGTTGCCTCCATGTAAGAATCAATGACCGCCTGCCCGACGGTGGCGGCGACGTCCACCGACGTGAAATCATGCTTGCCGCAACGTTTCGCCCGCACCGCAAAACTTTGCTCCGCCATTATGCATCTGGAGAAGTCCACCCCTTTCACCTTCCTGTAAACGTCCTCCAGCCCTGCGAAATTGTCTTCAAGGAGGAGCATGATGACCCTATGGAGCGAGCGCCCCAAGAAATTCAGCTTGAAAAGGTCAAACTGGCTGCACTCAAACCTCACAAGCCCCAAGTGGGCCTTCTCAGCGCTTTTGCCGGTAAGTTCTTTGATTTCCCTTATCGCAATTTCTTCTAAGCCTTGCGTGGTCGTCGCCGCTCCTTCCATCTCCGTATCTTAGAGGATTAACGCAAGGGCATACTTTGCTGTTGGGCTGTAAGTTTTAAATAGTAGTAAATCTGACTGTTTGTCGGTACATATGCGATTTGGAGTTTCAATATGTATTGCATTGAGCTTTTTGTGCATTCTAAGTGGTGCTGTTCACGCTTTAAGCCTTTCCAATTCAGGCGGCGGCGACTGGAAATACTACAAGATAATCACGATAAAGGAGTGTTCTGGCGAGACGCTTACTGACTTTCAAATGCCTGTAATTCTTGACGTTTCAAATTTTGGATTTTCTAAAGCCAACGTTGATGGCTCTGACATCCGCTTTACGGATGAAGATGGAAATGAACTGCCATATTGGATAGAAGAGTGGGATTTCGGGCGTTATGCCAAGATTTGGGTGAGGGTCCCTCGCATACCCGCAAACGGCGAGGCGAGAATCAAAATTTATTATGGAAACCCCGCAGCGAGCGGCGTCAGTAACGGCGACGCTACGTTCGAATTTTTTGATGATTTTGAAGGGACGAATCTGGATACGAGCAAGTGGGACGTAGGCGGCTCCGGAACCGGGAGAGTCTCGGTCGAGAAGGGCAGCTTGAAACTATACATCATGGACCGCTCGCAGCACGACGACGCCCCGGTGTTCCTCACATCGAAAAACAGGCTGAGCTCGGGAATTTTAAAGATTAGGGCGAGAGGGAAGGTAGCTGGTGGCACTTCTCAGGGCTCCTGCCTGCTTATGCTCCTGACCTCGGACAAGTCGTTAAGAAGATTAAGCGACTGGCCCGGAGATTACCAACCGTGCTACGACGCCGGAGCAAAATTGGATTCTGACGGCGAATATAGCGTCCTGTGGACGGACAAAGATGCAGACGCCGAGCAGGAGTTGCGCGTAGCAAGCATTAAGAAAGACGCATGGAGCACAATAGAATTTTCATTAGACCTGCGCACTAACACTCTCCGGTCTGAAGACCCACACAGCACACTTTCTTTAACAATTACGGATGATTTGGCAGACAAACTGAAGCAGCCGTATGTATTCCTCGGCATCGCCAGAAGCGGGACAGGAAGCTTTGACGCTTTCATAGATTTCGTCCTCGCTCGTAAGTATACCGAGCTTGAGCCCGAGATAACAATTTCACCAGAATATTTTGCGGAAAAGGCGCCTGAGCTGAGATTAAACTTCGAATTCGGCAGGACGAGGCTGAAATTAGGGGAGACGACGCTTGTTGAGCTAAGCGTCGAGAACATGGGCAGCGTTGCCGCCCACGATGTGCGAGTGACTGTTACAACGGCGCCGGGGCTGAAGGTCGTTGACGGCAGCGAGTTTTCGATTTCGAGATTGGATGCCGGGGAGGGGAGGAAGTTCGAACTGGAGGTAGCGGCGGAAAGCGTAGGCTTTTCCGAGGTCGGCGCACGAGCCGCCTATAAAGACGCCATGGGAAACGAATACTCACAAGAAGTAGAGAAACAAGTCGAGATTTACGAGGAAGTCGAAGAGGAAAAAGAGGTGAGCGAAGAAGTCCCGGGTTTCAAGCTCCTGTCTGTTATGGCAGCGGCGCTCATTGCTTTCTTAATTAGAAGATTGCAGCAATCGGCACGGCGTTGATCAACCCTGGGGGCTGATCAGGATGCCCAGATGAACGGCTTTGCCATCAACGTCCCAAGTCTTCTCGTAAGCCCGTAGCTCGGCGGGGGGGCGTCCCTCCACGAGGCTCGTCGCCAGCGTTTCCTCTTTGACATAGTCTTCGTACTTCCGTATTGCCTTTTTGATGTCATCGGCGCCTTCGTAGAAGACTCTGATGTTGGCGGTGTATTCGAGGTCGAGCTCCTTCCGCATCTCCTGAATTCGGCGAACGACGTCCCGCACCAGCCCTTCCTCTCGAAGTTCTTGCGTAAGCTCAGTATTTATAAATATGGCGACGCCGAGCGCCTCGCCTTTTGCGAAGTTTTGACGTTCGGCAAGCTCGACGGTGACGTCCTCCGGCGTAATCCTCACGAGAGGCTCGCCGTCGCCAACCTCAAGCATGAAGAAGCCTTGTTTTTCGAGGGCGGAAGCCACCTCGCCGGCGTCGACACGCTGCAAAGCTTCGACGACGGTAGGCGTCCTCGCCTTGTATTTCGGTCCGAGCACCGCATATTTCGGCTTCACGACGTGCGTCACGAACTCTGAGGCGCTGCCGAACCTTATTTTCTTGACATTAAGCTCGTCTTGGAGTATTGGCAGCAGCTTTTTTATCTTTGACGCAGTTACCTCGTCGCAGACGACTATAGCTTCGCTCAGCGGCTGCCGTATCTTTATGCCTACGTTTGCCCTCGCAAATCTCCCCGCCTCCGCAAGCTTTGAAACCAAAAGCATGTGCTCTTCAAGCTCCGCGTCAATAAGCTTCTCGTCAGCCTCTGGGTAGTCGCAGAGGTGCACGCTCTCCTCAGCATCTTCGTAAATGCTCCTCACAAGGTTTTGGTAAATTTCTTCGGTGACGAACGGGACAAAGGGTGCGAGTAGCTTACAAAGCGTCACGAGCGTCTCGTAAAGCGTGAGATAGGCGCAGTCCTTGTCGTTGCTTGCTTCCGGCACCCAGAAGCGGCGCCGTGAGCGCCGCACATACCAATTGCTCAGCTCTTCAACCACAAACTCCTCAATCTTCCTCGCTGCTAAATGAAGCTCGTATTCGTCTAAATGCCTCCGCACGTCCTTAATCAGGGAGTTCAACCGTGAGAGCAGCCAACGGTCGAGCAAACTTCTTTCCTTTGTCCGAATGTTTTTAGCCCTCGGGTCGAAGTCGTCAATGTTTGCGTAAGTTACAAAAAAGAAGTAAACGTTCCAAAGCGTGTTCAGGAACTTCCGCATCTTCTCAAGGACCGCCTGCTCGTAGAAGCGTTTGTCGTCCTCAGGCGGGCTGATGACATAAAAATACCAGCGGAAAGCATCCGCCCCCTCCCTGTTGAAAATTAGATTCGGGTCGATGACGTTGCCGAGCCGCTTGCTCATCTTGCGTCCGTGCTCGTCGAGGATGTGCCCGAGGGAGAGCACACTTAGATACGGCGTTTCGCCAAAGACCGCAGTCGAAACTGCGAGCAGCGAGTAGAACCAGCCCCGTGTCTGGTCGATGGCTTCGGTGATGAACGTCGCCGGGAAGTTCTCCTCGAACTCTTCGTAGCCCTCGAATGGGTAGTGCCACTGCGCGAAGGGCGCTGCGCCGGAATCGTACCAGCAGTCTATGACATCGGGCACCCTGCGGGCGTCTCCGCCACACCGCTCGCACGTCAGCACAAGCTCGTCAACGTAAGGACGGTGCAAGTCCAAGCTCTCCTCGGTCGGAAAGACCTTGAAGAAATTCTTAGCTTTCCGCTTCAGCTCTTCGACGCCTCCTATAAAGTTCGCATCGCCACAGCGCTCGCAGACCCAAATTGGAAGCGGCGTCCCCCAATAGCGCTCTCTGCTCAACGCCCAGTCCACCACGTTCTCAAGGAAGTTCCCAAAGCGTCCGTGCTTTAGATGCGCAGGATACCAGCGCACTTCCTCGTTGTTCGCCAACAATTCGTCCCGCAGCTCGCTCATCTTGATGAACCACGTCTCTCTGGCGTAGTAGAGGAGTGGTGAGTCGCAACGCCAGCAGAACGGATATTTGTGCACGTAAGTTTCTCGCTTGTAGAGTTTTTCATTCTTCTCCAGCATTTCGATGATTTTCGGGTCGGCGTCCTTCACGAAGAGCCCGGCGAGCAGCGAAACCTCGTTGGTGAAGCGTCCGCTGCTGTCCACGGGCTGCGTGAAGCCGAGCTCATGCTCTTTGCAAACTTCGTAGTCGTCTTCGCCGAACGCCGGCGCAATGTGAACGACGCCCGTGCCCTCCTCAAGCGTAACGAACGTCGCGCACACGATTTTGTGAGCGTCGCCTTTAATCTTGGCATAGGGGAACAATGGCTCGTAACGCAAGCCCTCAAGTTCGTAGCCTCTGAACCTGCCCAAAACCTCGTATTCGTCGTCGAGAACGTGCAGGCGTGCCTCCGCAAGGATGAGGCGTTTCCCGGCGTGCCGCCCGCTCTTCAATTCAACTTTTACATATTCGTAGTCAGGATGCACCGCCAACGCCACGTTCGAGAGCAGAGTCCATGGCGTCGTCGTCCACGCCAGCACGTATGTGCTCTCAACATCCCCTATGTCCAAGGCGCCTTCAACGCTCTTTAAAGAGAACATTACGAAAATGGATGGGTCTTTCACATCTTTGTAGCCTTGAGCGACCTCGTGGCTGCTCAGCGGCGTCTCGCACCTCGGACAGAACGGCACGACCTTGTGCCCCTTGTAGAACAAGCCCTTTCTCCAAATCTCCTTCAACGACCACCAAACCGATTCGATATAATAATTTTCAAACGTGATGTAGGGGTTCTCCATATCAATCCAGAAGCCTACACGCCTCGTAGCCTCGACCCACTCCCGCTCGTATCTAAAAACAGACTCCTTGCAGAGCTTGTTAAACTTCTCGATGCCGAACGCTTCGATTTCGGGCTTATTGCTGATGCCCAGCTCCTTTTCGACCTCTATCTCCACAGGAAGCCCGTGCGTGTCCCACCCCGCCTTCCTCGGCACGTAATAGCCGCACATCGTCTTATAGCGTAGCACTAAATCCTTAACGGCTCTCGTCATGATGTGTCCGGGGTGTGGCGCCCCGTTCGCGGTCGGCGGACCTTCGACGAACACAAAACGCTCACGACCCCTACGACGCTCCACGCTCCGCTCAAAAATCCCCCGCTCGTCCCAGAACGCCAGCACCCGCTCCTCAAGCCTCGGAAACTCGGGTTTTAACGATACTTCCTTGAAACGCCCCATCCTACCCCCAATCCTCCCTTTAAGCGTTAACCTTAAAAAGTTTCTGGCATGCTTGCTGTGAAGCCGCTTGTTTAAAGCGTTCTGCCCTCACTGCTAAATTCATAACAGCTTAGTGAAAAGCTCGCCATTTATTCTCACGCCCACCCCTTGCAACTTTTAACAGCGTCGAGATGGCTGAGGACGGCATCCGCAACGTCCGAGGCGGCGTTCCTCGCCAAGGCGTGCTCGGAAGCTTTAAGCGAGAAGTTTTCTATGCTGTTCATTAGGGAAGCGCCATGAGCACGACGGGGATGCACCGTTGCATTATGTAGTGAGCCCAAGCATCACATCACCTCCAGCTTTATCTTGTAAATCCAGAGCGTGACGTTTTCGTAACTTGCGTTGTAGGGCTCGAAAAGGAGGCGTTCCCACTTTAAAGAGATGCCTGGCGCCGCTATGGGGGCATTTAGCACGTTACGACCGCCTCAGAATTTCACGGAGTGTAGCTGCGTCAAGAAAAATGTGAAACCACGGTCGAACACTACAAAAAAAGACAACAGTCCATAGTAGTAGTGTCAAGATACGTCTGCGAGCGAAATTTTTAATAAGTTTCCAACCCGTCAATGTCTAGGAGGTGACTCTATGAAAAAGATTGCCGCAGTAATTCCTGTAGCTTTGGTATTTATACTCTTTGGCATCTGCGTCATCGCCGCTGCGAGCATTGGTCCTGAGGATTTGCCTGCTGAGCTCGATAACATCGCAAAAACTGAGGGCGTAGCCGTGAAGATGGACGCTGCGGTGGCGAGTGTGGCGCTCGGCATCACGAAGACAGAAGCCGAAGCAAAGGCGTTTGCGCCCGATGCTCTCGACTTCGTGGACGGCAAGGCGAGAGTCGTCCTCGAGCTTGCAAACGAAGGCAAGAAAGCAGCACTCTCTCCAAAGCTTGAAAGGCTGGGCTGCGTCGTCGAGACTTCCTACAAAAACCTCGTTCAGGCGCTCGTCCCGCCGGAGCGGCTTAAAGACGTGGCGGCTCTCGACGAGGTTCTTTACGTGCGGGCGCCGCTGAAGCCATGCCTCCCAACGGTCACGAGCGAGGGAGTTCCTATGATAAACGCTGACGACCTGCACGCTCTCGGCGTCACGGGCAGCGGCGTGAAGGTTGCGATTATAGACTTGGGCTTCGAGGGCTACGCCACGAACCCTGAACTCCCGGCATCGTGCATTGCAGAGGTAAAATCTTTCAGAGCTGACCACGACATCGAAGCGGGTGAGGTTCACGGGACGGCGTGCGCCGAGATTATCCACGACGTGGCGCCCAGCGCCCAGCTTTACCTCTTCAACTTCGGGACCGACGTTGAATACGCGAACGCCGTCGCTTACGCCATCTCGAAGGGCGTTGACATAATCTCCGCGAGCCTCGGCTGGGTGAACGCCGGACCCTACGACGGCACCGGCGATATTTGCGACATCGCAAACGACGCACGTGCGCACGGCATCCTTTACGTGAACGCCGCCGGGAATCAAGCTGAGAAGCATTACGAAGGCACCTTCACAGACGCCGACAGCGACGGCTGGCACGAATTCGCAACGCCTGACGAAACCATAGATCTCGGCTACTTGCCCGCAGGGACGCCCGTGACGCTTTATCTCAGCTGGGACGACTGGCCCTATTCAAATCAGGACTATGACCTCTATTTGTTGGTGGAGACGCCTTACGGACTGGCAGTGGCAGCAAAATCTGCAAATCTCCAGACAGGAACGCAGCCGCCGACCGAGGCGATAGTTGGCACCTTGCTTGTATCCGGAAACTTCCACGTCGCCATTAAAAAATATCAGGCCACGAGGAACGTGCACTTCGAGCTTTACAGCTTCACGAACGACTTTCCGGAATACGACGTGCCTGAGAGCAGCCTCTGCATCCCGGCGGATGCCGAGGGCGTTCTGACCGTCGGTGCCGTTTATTGGCAGACTGGTGTTTTAGAAGACTTCAGCTCGAGAGGTCCGACGAACGATGGCAGAACGAAGCCCGACGTTGTTGCGCCGGACGGCGTCTCAACGTTCGCCTACGGCGCCGGAAACTTTTACGGAACATCGGCTGCGACGCCACACGTTGCGGGCGCTGCTGCTTTGCTGAAGAGCGCGTATCCAACGCTTACTGCCGACGACCTCCAGTATTATCTGGAGAACACCGCCATCGACCTTGGGGTGCCGGGCAAGGATAATAACTACGGAGCGGGCCTGATCGACGTCCTTGCGGCTTACGATGCCATCTCAGGACCGACAACTCCGACAGTGTCGATCTGGACGAACGAGCCGAGCTATACGGCGGGCGACGTCATGAACGTCGGACTTAGCGTCACGAACCCACTGGCAACACCTTACAACTGCCGGTTTGCGGTCTGGCTCCAGATGCCAACAGGCGGCATAGTCGTGGTCATTAACACACTTGTGACGTTGCCCTCAGGGCTTAATTACAACAACCCCGCGTTCCTGAGTTTTACGCTGCCGCCTTTGCCTTCAGGAAGCTACACGTGGCACGCTGCCATCATCGACCCAGCAACAGGAAGCTTCGTGGCGCATGACACTGCCACTTGGACGTTCGCCTAATTAGCCTCGTTCCGACTTGCCGCCGTAAATCCCCTCATTTCTTATTTTTAGCAAGGAGCGGCATAATAATTTAGGGAGATGAGGAATTTAAAGGCTAAGAGGTTAGAGAGTTTGAGTTACGAGTTGCCGCTTGAGTATTTTGCGAGGGAGCCGTATCCGGCGCTGCTTGAGCGGATAATGCGACAGTCTTTAGAGCTACGGCTTGTCGGCGTCAGCGCTGCTGATGTGGAAACGCTCAGCGAGGTCGTTGAGAAGAGGCGTGCTGCCGCTCATGTTGATGAGGACGTTATCATTTCGGGTGTTGATGGCGGCTCCAACGGAAAGAGCTGTGAGGGCATTTACGTGGGCGTCGCCTCCGCACTCGCCTATACATCGCCGCTCAAGATCTTGAAGGACGAAAGTCCTACATCTGATGGCTCTGTTGTTTTAATAGATGCCGAGGACGGGGAGCAGCAGTGGCTCTCCCTGTTCGAGAGACATCTGACAGTCCGAGTCGCAGCGAGCGTCGTCGTAAATAGGCGACCGGACTGGCTCCTGCTGGACGGGGGCTTGATTCTGAGACCGCAGTATTTAAGGCTGCTCGAAGGCGTCGAGGAGGTTTACGACGAGGGCGTTTCCAAATACGTTCGCTACGAGGAGCGGCTGCATTCGTGCCTGACTGGGATGCTTCGGCTTTTGGAGCTGTGCGAGAGGCGGCACACGAAAATTTTGGGCGTGGTGAAGCGTCCGACCGCCCGCCTTCTTGCGGCGAAGGCGAACTGTAAACACCGCGACAGCGTCCTCTTGGATAAATTTCTGGACGTCGGCGAGTTCGTGGTGCTGGACGTCGGCGAGAACCCGATGCTGCAGCGGTATGAAGAGGTCGCGGGAAAAAATTTTGAAATTCGGGTCGCCTATATAAAGACATCGAAGGCTAAGGGTCCGATAAGGGTGGAATTCCCAAAGAGCGTCGAGCCTGAGGAGGCGATGTCGCTGATACTCGCAGATTCCGACGTCGTCACCGGAGTCCCCGCACACATCCTACGGGCAGACAGCCTCGTCAGAATCCACAAGGATACCTTTAAGGCGGTGTTTTCAAGACTCGTCTGGAACAACCTGCACGCCCTGGAGATGCTACGCCCACAGCGAGGGGAGGAATTTGAGCTGGAGGGGCATATCTGACGCAGCCGCCGACTGCAGCGGCGGCGGCGAGCGGGAAGATGTGGGCATTGTAATCTCGCCGAGCGGCATAGACGAGTTCACGGTGCTTCTGACTAAGGAGGGGGCGTTGCAGCGTGGCTCTTACTGCATGTTCGAGCATCCTGTGCGGCGAGGCGTGCTGTGCTTAGCTCGAATCTTCGACGGCGAAGCGAACAATCCAGATATGCTACCGCTTTCCTTCGGACCGATTCTTGTGAAAAGCGGCGTGGAATTAGGCAGGGAGAAGGAAGTCGTTTTGTTAAAGGCAGAATTTTTAGGGTATATTGACGGGGGTTTTAAGAGCGCAGACTACCCGCCGCTGCCCGGTCAGAAGGTTTACGAGGCGTCTGCCGATGACGTTCGGGCGTTCTACACGAGCGCCGAGGGCATACAACTCACGCTCGGCAGAGACCCGCACTCCGGGCTTGACCTGAGCTTTAGCGTGGATGCGATGACCAAGGGACACGTGGCAGTGTGCGGGATGACACGCTCCGGGAAGACGACGTTCGTGCTGAATTTGATAGCAAGGGGCGTGGAGCGGGGCTGCCACTTCCTCGTGATTGACCGCACCGCCGAATATATACAGCCGCTGTCGGATGTCGGTGTTCGGGTTGCGGTGCGGATGCCTGAGGATTTTAAGGCGCTCTCAAGCATGGATGCTGCCAAGGTCGCCTCCTTCCTGAGGCTCGATGCGAAGAGCAGGAAAACGGATGCGAGGGTCGTCGAAGTCGTGCATTCGAGGGTGCGGCGGGTGGTCGCAGGGGAGCTGACGCCGGAGGAGCTTTGCGACGTCGCTTCCGTCTGGGAGGAGTGTGTAGAGGGGGAGCGGCGTAGCGACATGCGAGAACGCATGCTGCGCCTGCTCGAGGAGCGGGAGGCGTTGCTGCGACGCCTTGCCGAGATGAAAACGGAGCCAGATAGCGTCGTGGACCTCGTTAGGGACCATAAAATCACACTCCTCGACCTCTCCAAGGAGCGGGACATCGGCAGCCAGCAGCTCGCCATTTACAACGTGCTTCGTCCGCTTTTCGACCACGCAGTGGCGACGCAAGGCGAAGACCTGACTTGCATGGTCGTCGTAGAGGAAGCTCAGTTCTACGCCCCGGAGCGCAGCGCCATAACCTACGGCGAGCACTGGAAACTCTCCACTGAAATCCTGACGGCGTGCCTCTCGCAACTCGGCGGCTTCAACGTCGGTTTTATCATCATCACACAGCGACCTGCTTACGTCAGCAAGGCGTTGCTCTCGCAGTGCAACACTTTCGTCATCTTCAGACTTATGAGTGGCGCCGACCACGAACAAATCGCAAGCGTCACCGGCTACCCCCGCTACCGCATTAGCAAGCTCCTTAGCGGTCTTCCTGACCACACTGCCTACGTCATCGGCATGGCTTCCCCCTTCAACTTCCCCACCTTCATTGAAACCGTTAAAGAAAACAGAAAATACCCGAGGAAGGCGACGCTGACCCCCTCGCAAGTGATTGAGCGGATGAGAGCGGCGGCTTTAGAGCGCCGACCGCCATCAGGTGGCTGACTCTGCTCATATCCTCAAATGGCAGACTTAAATATGGGCAAGACTTAAAGACTCCTGAAGCATGTAGGGGGAAGGAAAGATGCAAGCTTCGAAAAATGCGATAAAAGAGAGTGTTGAGAGGTTTTTCTTAGTTCTTGGCTTCTCGCTGCTCTTTGGCATTATGATTTTCCCTGAACTCCGTAACGGCATGGGCGTTGCGCTAGACGCCGTCCTCTCACCGCTCGTCCCGCTCTTCGGCGGTAACGTCTTGCTCGTCATTTTCGTGCTCGCCCTGTTAACGGGCGTTTACTCGGCGCTCATCCAGCATTACACGATTGACTGGACGCTCATGGAGAAGGCGAAAGAGTTCCAGAAACGGCTGCGGGAGCTTCAAAAAGAGTATTTAGAGGCAAAACGAGAAAATAACAAGTTCAAAATGAAAAAAATTGAAAAGGAGCGGTTAGAGCTAATGAAGGAGCAGACCCAGTTCTCGGGGGAGATGCTGAGGCAGCAGATGAAGCCCATGGCTTACATCAGCATCATCACGATCCCTCTGTTCATGTGGCTCTACTATTTCGTCTCGCAGAACGGCGAGATAATGCAGGCGGTCTTCCCGCTCGTCGGCGAAACCGACTTGACGGACTGGTGGTTTATATTCCCATACTGGGTCCTTTGGTATATCATATGCTCAATACCGATAGGGCAGCTCGTTAGGAAGTTTTTAGAGCTTCGCCGCTAGTGATAACATGAGAATCGTGATATGCGGGCTTCCGGGGAGCGGTACGACGACAGCCGCAAGATTACTTTCAGAGAAGCTGCACATTAAGATGCTTTCGGCGGGCGAAGTCTTTAGGAGGTTCGCAAAGGAGCTTAACCTAAGCTTGGAGGATTTCAGCAAGCTCGCTGAGAAAGACGCAAGTTTTGACCGGCGGCTGGACGAGTTTCAAAAAGAATTAGCGATGCGTGAGCCGGACATAATCGTAGAGGGGCGAGTTTCGGCGTTCTTCGTTCCCGCAGACTTAAAGGTTTGGCTGGAGGCGCCTTTGGAGGTTAGAGCGGAAAGGGTAGGGAAAAGGGAGGGCATCCCCTTTGAAAAGGCGCTTTCCGCCATCGTCGAGCGAGAGTGCTCCGAAAAGAGGCGTTACAAGGAGTATTACGAGATTAACTTGGAAGACCTCTCCACGTATGATTTAATTATAAACACCGCGAAATTCAACGAGAACGAGGTTGTCGAGATAATAATGGCTGCCGTGCGATGTTTGGGTGAGAGAAGTGAAGAGTGAGGCAGAATTAGAATTCCTTAAGAAATACGTGAAGGCGTTTAACAAGGCGTATTCCGGGTATTTGAGGAAGAGGAAGCCGACTCTGCTTTACGAGCCGATAAAGGATTTGCTTAGCAGAGGGGGGAAGCGACTTCGTCCGGCGTTATGCATGATGAGCTGCGAGCTCGTCGGAGGAGATTTAGAGCGGGCGTTGCCGACCGCCATATGCCTTGAGCTGTTCCATAATTTTTCTTTAGTCCATGACGACATTCAAGACGGCAGCGTCCTGCGGCGGGGGCAGCCAACGCTGCATGTCAAATACGGAATTCCCGCAGCGCTCAACGCCGGCGACGGGCTTTATTCGTTGGCATACAAAGCGTTGCTCCAGAATAAAGAGCGCTTCAGCAGTATGGAGACAGCATGGAGGATTCTTGAAGTCTTTACGGAGATGAGCCTTAAGCTCGTCGAGGGGCAGGCGATGGACCTCGAGTTTAAAGAGCGCAAGGAGATGAGCGAGCCGCAACTCATCGAGCACCTGAAGAAGAAGACGGGAGCGCTGTTCTCGGCGTCGGCGGAGTGCGGAGCGCTCGCTGGCGGCGCTGCCTTCGAGAATGCAAGGAAGCTGGGACGCTGCTGGGAAGCGGTGGGCATCGCCTTTCAGATACGGGATGACCTCTTAAACCTCACAGGCAACGAGGAGAAATACGGAAAGCGGATAGGCGAGGACATTTCCGAGGGTAAGCCGACGCTGATGCTCGTCCACTGCTTAGGGCGTTGCACCGAGGAAGACAAGAAAAAAATATATGCGGCGATGTCCGAATACGATAAGAAGAAGATAAAAGCTGTCATCAGAATATTTGAGAAATACGGCTCGCTGGAGTATGCGGAGCGACGAGCTCGGGAGTTCCTTGAACGGGGGGTGCGGGGCATAAAAAGATTTAAGGCAGACGGCGTGAATGAAGAGATGAGAGAGAATATGGTGCAGCTTGCAAGATATTTCGTGGAACGGGAGCTTTAGGGGGGTAAGAATGGCAGAAAGCATGGTGAGCAAGAAAGAGTTCGGTAGAGGGGCGCACGCTTGCCGCCGATGCGGCAGGCGGGAGGGACTCATCCGGAAATATCGCATTTACCTGTGTAGGCAGTGCTTCCGGGAAGTGGCGAAGGACATGGGCTTCAAGAAATATATGTGAGGTGGTAAGGTGAGTTTGAACGACCCGCTTGCCGACGCCCTCTCGGCGATAAAAAATGCAGAACGGGTGGGCAAGAAGGAATGCATAATAAAGCCAGCGTCGAAGCTCATCGGCAACGTCCTTAAAATCATGAAAGACGAGGGCTACATCGAGGAGTTCGAGCTCATAGACGACGGGAAAGCAGGCATCCTAAAAGTGATGCTTAAGGGCAGAATCAACAACTGTAACGCCATAAAGCCGAGGTTCCCGGTCAAAAAGGACGAGTTTGAGAAGTGGGAGCGCCGTTTTCTCCTCGCCAGAGACTTCGGCGTTCTCATAGTGACGACGTCAAAAGGCGTCATGACCCACCGCAAAGCCAAAGAACTCGGCATCGGCGGCAGCCTGTTAGCTTTCGTTTATTGAAATACGTGAAATTATCGCCCCCCCTTTGGCTGATGCGTTACGTCAGTTGTATGCTGGAAGCGGATACAGAATTAATCATCGTGATTCTTTGGATAAAAAGTGATGTCGGGTCTTGCGGATGGTCTTGAAGCGAGGGGGCTTCTGAACGACGTAAAAAAGTAGCCGCTCTTACGTATTTGGTGGAGGAGCGGGTTTCTAAAGGAAGGCGGGCGGATTCCAACTGGCTGCACAACGTGCGACAAGCTCTTACTCCAAACCAAGTGGCGAGGAATGCTTTGCAGCGAATGGACGGGCAGCTCCGCCGAATAGGGAAACATCTGCGGAGGTGGAGAGTTCCCCCTACCAAAGTCCGTGAAAAAGTTTTAGCGCTTCGACATATTGTTGGAAAGGATTGGGTATGAGCTTGGCAGATGCTTTCGCAGGACGCTGGGAGCTAAGGGCTCAGTGATTAAGCTTAGAAATTTAGACCACTGCGCATCCGGCAAGGCGCATAAAGACATTGAAATGCAACGCTCGTCAGCGAATTATAAAGGGCACGACGGAAATTTGGATGAGCTTGAAACTTACCGAGCGGTTCAACGCATCTTCGTAGGCGTGACGAGTTATATGCGCATGTCTATGCAGCCGTCGGTGGGTCATGTGCCACTCCAGCCGAGCTTTGAAGTTTTGGCTGAGAATACAGCAATGAGCCGTCGGTAGGTCATGTGCCACTCCAGCCCGCTCAAAGCCGCTCACATCACTTTATCAAAACGCTTTTCGTTATTTTTGCGTTTAGCACGTTTTTCATATGCCGTATCCCGTAGTCCTGTTCGTAGTCACTAATGGCGGCGACGCAGTCCGCAGGAACGACGACGGCATAGCCTTGCATCGCAGCATCCGCCGCAGTATGCAGCACGCAGATGTTCGTGACGACGCCCGTGATTATCAAAGTGGCAATGTCCCGCTCTCTTAGATATAAATCGAGGTCAGTACTGAAGAAGGCACTGTAGCGCCGCTTTTTGACCACATGGCTTTTCTCAGGCACTTCCAACTCGTCAACGATTTCGGCGCCGTCCGTGCCGGCGACGCAGTGCTTCGGCCATATTTTGAATTCGGGGTCGTCGTCTCGGTGCCAATCCTGCGTGAATATCCAGTGCTCCTGCGGGACGCTCGTGCGTTGCAGCAGCGATTTTATTCCCCCGACGGCGTTTTTCGCTGCATCCCCGATGTAAAGGGCACCACCTTCGTAACAAAAATCTTTTTGCATGTCCACGATGATGATTGCGGTTTCTGCGGGCTTTATGATAACCTCCTCCGCCTTTATCTTAGTTTCCGCCGCCATTATACCAATCCTCCGAAGATGGCGTAGCTCGTGATGAGACCGGCGAAGAGGATGGCGATAGTGTTCATGACTTTTATCAGCGGGTTGATTGCGGGACCAGCAGTATCCTTGTAAGGGTCGCCGACGGTGTCGCCGACGACCGCCGCCTTGTGCGCTTCAGAGCCCTTGCCGCCGAGGTTGCCCTTTTCGATGTATTTCTTGGCGTTGTCCCAGGCGGCACCACCGGTCGCCATCTGCAAAGCAAGTAGGAGTCCCGTGACGATAGACCCAAGGAGGAGCCCACCGAGCGCCACAGGTCCAAGGACGAAGCCGACCGCCAGCGGGAACAGCACCGCTATCAATCCCGGAACGGTCATGCCTTTGAGCGCCTCTTTCGTGACGATGTCCACGCACCGCCCATATTCCGGACGTGCTCGCCCCTCCATGATGCCCTCAATTTCATGGAACTGCCGCCGCACTTCTTCTACGACTTTAAATGCGCCATTGCCGACCGCTCGCAGGCAGAACGCCGAGAACAGGAACGGGATGAGCCCGCCGATGAAGAGCCCCGCGAGGACGTAGGGGTCGGCGAGGTTGAACTTTTCGAGTATTTCCGTGACTGAGATGCTCGCCTTAATGCTGACCTCGACGACATAAGCCATAAAGAGTGTGAGTGCCGCAAGCGCCGCTGAGCCAATGGCGAACGCCTTTGTTACCGCCTTCGTTGTGTTCCCAACAGCGTCGAGGGCGTCCGTTGTCTCCCGGACTTCGGGGTCGAGGTCTGCCATCTCAGCGATACCTCCCGCATTATCAGTTATCGGACCGTAGGAGTCCATAGCGATAATCATGCCGGTCAGCGAGATCATACCCATGACGGCGATCGCAACGCCATATGCGCCGACGGCAATGCCGCTCGCCGTGGCAATGCTGACGGTGGAACTACCTGCGAAGAAGGATGCGAGGATGCCGCCGCAGATGACGAGAGCGGGGAGTGCGGTGGATTCAAGCCCCATTGAAAGTCCTATGATGATGTTTGTCGCCGGGCCTGTCTGTGAGGACTCTGCAATCGCCCTCACCGCCCTGTAACGATCCGCCGTATAATACTCAGTGATTGCAAAGAGGGCAATGGCGATGACAAGCCCGACGAGCGACGCAACATAAATGCCGACACCGAGCCCGGGAACGAGAGCTTTTGATGCGAAGTAAAAGCCAATGGCGGAGAGCACGCCCGCCACGGCGAGCCCCCGATACATGGCGCCTATGATGCTTCCATTTTCTCGCATGCGCACCGAGAATACGCTGACTATGGAGGCGAGGATGGCGATCGCGCCGAGGACGAGCGGGAAGAGCACGTAATTTGCGTCTTTAAAGATGAGGTAGCCGAGGAGCATGGCGCCGATCGCCGTCACCGCATAAGTTTCGAAGAGGTCAGCCGCCATGCCTGCGCAGTCGCCGACGTTGTCGCCGACGTTGTCGGCGATAACCGCCGGGTTCCTCGGGTCGTCCTCGGGTATGCCCCTCTCAACCTTTCCAACGAGGTCTGCGCCGACGTCTGCGGACTTCGTGTAAATGCCGCCACCTATTCGAGCGAAGAGCGAGATCAGGCAGGCGCCGAAGCCGAAGCCGACGACAGCCTCCAAAGCCTCGAGATATGCATGTTCGGCGGGCGGAACGCCCTTTGTCAGCATGAAGAACGGCACACTTATTCCGAGAAGCGCCAAGCCGACGACGCAGAGTCCCGTGACCGAGCCGCCTTTAAACGCTACGGAGAGTGCCCTTTTAACGCCTTCTCTTGCGACGTTCGCCACTCTCGTGTTCGCGCGCACCGACATATTCATTCCTAAGTAGCCTGCGAGCGCAGAAAGTGACGCACCTGCGAGGAAGCAGACCGCCGTCTTCAGATTGATGGTAACAGCGAGCACCACGAAGAGCGCAGCTGCGAACACCGCAATCGTTCGATACTGACGGTTTAAGTAAGCCATTGCGCCTTCCTTCACCGCCTCCGAAATCTCGACCATGCGCTCGCTGCCCCGCTCCTCCCTGAGCACGAGATGTGCGAGAAGCGCTGCAAATGCTAAAGCGAGCGCCGCCGAACCCACCACCAATGCCGTGAACATGATGACCCCCGTTCAATTCTCAACTTCACAATTTAAATTTGCTTTCCCTTTAAACCGTGTGCACACTCGATTTGCCTTCCCAACGCCCACCCAGCTTTATTTAATATTTGATAGTATAGGTGTCCAATGAGCTTCGAGGAAGAGATTAAAACATTCCTTCAAAAAGAAGGTGCTGACATATCGGGAATATGCGCTGCTAAGCCATTTAAAGAATCTGAGGTGATATTATCGGGTGCGGAGAGCGTCATCGTCGTCGCGGTTCGGCACTCAAGAGCCGCCCTCTCGTCGAAGAACCTTAGAGTGAAACAATACGACACCCTCATCGCATATAGGGAGATAGATAGGATAACAAGAGCGTTATTCAGATTTTTAGGAAGATGTTGCTGCTAATCCCCTTCTTTTCAAAGGAGGGATACAGCAGGGGAGGTGGATGGGAAAGTATTTATATACTTGCGTTTGAATATATGACGAGTCCGTGGGTATAACCTGCGGATAGGGGCTGCGTGCCCAGCTCGAAGGGGAGCGCCGTATTTGGCTTATTTTTGAGGTCATGACTGCCTCGAAATTTCCACGCCCAGCTCGAAGGGGAGCGCCGTATTTGGCACACTCCCCAACCTCGCGCATCCGGTGGATGCCCCTTCAGTGAGGGGAGGAGGTCACAGGAAAAAGGATTCGAAGCCGTCGTAATACCGCCGTATTTTCCCGTAAGAATGGGGAGGCAAGGCATATTTGGGGACTTCCCGCACAGACGTGCCGCTGTGGAAGCAGGACTTGGCGAAATAGGCATCAACGGTCTCCTCATAACGCCGCAGTTCGGACCGAGAGTCCGATTTGGCTCCGTGCTCACGACTGCACGTTTGAAGCCCGATAAGAAATTTGAAGAAAAGTTGTGCGACAGAGAGGGATGCCGCAAGTGCATAGAGGCGTGCCCGGCAGGGGCCATAAGTGAAAATGGCTGGGATAGGGCAAAATGCACACGCTTCGTAGGGCGTTACCACGAAATACCTAAAATCCTTGAAGCTTTGACAAAAGATGCAAGGAATGCATTAAGGTCAGAATCCGTCTGGGACTTCTACCAGCAGCTCGTCATGGGCACCGTCCAATATTGCTTTGAGTGCGTTAGTGCGTGCCCCGTAGGCATGAGGTGAGGCGTGAGCGGGAGCGACGCCAAATTTTAAGGACCTCGGCGATTTCGAGTTTGATGGTAAACGGCTTGCGAGGAAGCTCGAGCTAAAGAAATAGCTGACGTGCTGACAGGGCGGTCCGCAGGTAACCGGCGACTCAAAACCTGAAAACCTCGTCCCATTTCCTCTCCCCAACGACAACGCCGAACTCCAGCGGCGTCATCACCGGCTTCTTAAAGTCGTAAAAGTCCTCGGCGAGCCTCGGGCATGCCGTGCTAACGAAGGCGTCCACATCAAAAGCCAAGAGCTTCTCCCTCGTCACCTCGTCCATGGAAATCAAATAGGCTTTAAACCCCTTACGCCTCGCAAGCCTCAAAATTTCAAGAGCTGCCTTTAAGTCGAACTGCCCCGGTTTCATGCCTAAAAGCACGCCAAATCGCCTCGCATCGGACGCCCGCTCCGTAACTGCCATGCGCTTAGCCATCAGTCGCTTTGGCGTCACCTCTTCTACGCTACCGCTGAGAGGGTCGGCGACGACCACTTTTTTGCCTAAGTAGAGACTGAGCCCTTCGGCATGGAATTTCCCACTGCCTAGAAGAAGAATCTCCTCGCAACCGGAAGCCGCCGCGGAAAAGTCGCAGCCGAGAATTTGCCCCTCACATTTTGCTCGCATCTTCCCCAGAGGTCTAGAGACACAGCCGTTCTTCCCTTTGCCAGCTACAACATACTTTCCAAAGTTTTTAAGCGTAGTCCTGGCTTCTTCTAAAGAATGAGCATGCTGGACTGTTGCGACAAGTCCGACGGCGTTGCTACGCAGGAGAGGCGCAGCTTTCGCCACAACAGGCTTGACATCGACGAGCGCCCTACATTCCAGGAAGATACAACGCTCCTGAATTACTGAGCGAAGCCGCTCGCAACGCTCAGCCGCTTTACGAAGCAACCTCGTCGCCGATTCCTGCCGCTCGCCTGTCGTTTCATCTGCAAGCTCGCTACTGACGAGAAATTCGGAGTGTCCAAAGTGGAAAAGCACGTCCACAAGCTCCAAAAGCTGCACGTCCACGTCGCAGGCACCGTAACATGAACGCCCCGAAATTACGGTCTCCACGCCGAAGCTTGAAATTTCCGACGCTATTTCTGTGCCGAACCGCTTAAGACCATCAGGGAGCTGGATGCCCGCCACGCTTACGCCCCTCTCCTTAATTACCCGCTTCACCTTCTCCAACTCAAAATCCAATTTCGCCACGGTCATCAACTTAAGCCCAAAGCCCCCGCAAAATCCACCAAAAATTGCTCAGCTGCTTCCTCAGTGACGTGCGGCATGATTACGAGACGCAGTGCCTTCGGCTTCTTCGTGGTGGAGACACGCCAGCCCCACTCCCTCAAACGCTCGGCAACAAGCTCCACATTCTCAACTTTTAAGGCGATTACGTTCATAACAGGCTCGATCACAGGCTCCACGCCAAGTTTGCGAGCTCCCTCGACGATGAGTTTCGTGAGCCGCATACACTCTCCCACTACCTTTCTAAGCCCCTCTCTCCCCAGAAGTTTAAGCACTGCAAATGTTGCGGCAGCAGCAGCCCCGCTCCTCGTCCCGACGAGCGAATACTGCGCCTTCGTCGTGAGGTACGGTGTTTCGACGGCGAGAGCTTCGAGGTGTTCGCGGCGACGGAACAGGAGGCAGCCCGCGGGAATCGTGCTCATCCCCATCTTATGCGGGTCTATGGATATGGCAGACACGCCCTCTACCGAAAAGTCGAACTTATAGCGACGCTCCAGAAACGGAATGACAAAGCCGCCGAACGCCGCATCCACATGTAGAAACACGCTTTTCTCGAGCGCAAGCTCCGCAAGCTCTTCAATAGGGTCAATCTGCCCGAACTCCGTCGTCCCGGCGATGCCGACTATCGCTACGGTCCGCTTGTCCGTTAACTCCCCAACGGCACCCACGTCCACCCTCAGCTCGTCGTCGAGCCTCGCCTTCCGCACCTCTAAGGAAAGCAGGTCCGCTATTTTATCAAACGAGAAGTGTGCGGACTCCGGCACCACGATGTTAAAGGTGGCGTTGCCCAACTCCTTTCTTTTGAGGTTGCGGGCTGCCCGTATCGCTTGGATATTTGACTCGGTCCCGCCTGTGGTCACGTAGCCCACCGCATCCTCTTTTCCAAGCAGCGAGCCGAGCATCCTCACAACTTCGCTCTCCATCTCCTTCGTCCCCGGGAAGAGCCCGTAGTCGCCGAGGTTCGCCTCTATGAACTTCATGTGCGCCCGTATCGCAATCTCATGAGGATACGTGCACATCGAGGAGAAAATCCGCTCGTAGCGCAAATCCTTCCGCTTCTTCTCTTCCAGCAGTAGTTCTACTTCCTCAGCACTCAAGCCCCGTTCTTCCATTCTCGCCCCTCCGTTCTTACTCTAACGTCCAGACGTTCTTCCACTAACGCTCAAAACTCCCAAATAACTTGGATGCCAACGATTTCTTCTCGACTACGCATACGTTTTTAAAACTGCAAATGTCGCAGCGTGCGTGCTCGCTTTTCTCGGGAAACATGCCTCCTTTTATCCTCCGAGTCCTTTTTAACGCCCGCAAAGCCTCTATTTTATCCCGCCTCCATATCAAAACTTCCCTAAACTCCCCCGCTCTCACGTATTCCACAAGCCCCTTCTTAACAACAGTCGAAGACTTCTCCTCTAAAAGCAGGGCGTATGCTGCAAGCTGCACCCTGTCCGCATGCCATACGCCAAACTCTGGGCAGCGAGCCGATGCTCGCACGATACAAGGTGTTAACTCCTGGCGCTTGCCATAAAAAAGCTTGTCAAGCACGCCGCTCAGCCCCAACCGCTCGGAAACTAAGAATACGTCCCTCGCACGCTCCTCCTCGAAAAATCTACCGTCTTTCAGTATTTTCTCCAACCAACCCTGCCTCTCAAGCTCTACGGCGAGCGCCGCCCTGCTCTCAGCAAGCAAGCTTGAAATGTGGGAGGCATCGGCGACGCTCAGAAGTTCTTGAAGCTCGTCCCGATACGCCACCGCCACTGCTTCCACCGCTGCATCTAATATCTTATCTACAAGTGCAGCGGCATCACCATCCGCATCGCTTCCTTCTGAAAACAAACTAGGCAGCACGTGCGCAATTTCTTTGAAAATGATGTTTTCAAGCGACCTTCTAAGCTCATATCCCCTGCTAAGAAAGTAAACCTGGCGAGGACAGTTCAAGAAAATGCCTATCTCTGAAACCCTCACGTCCATCTAACAAAGTTGTTTAAAGTTTTTTATGTTGCTTTATCAATTAGGGAGAGATGCTGCCGAAGAAGTTTTTCGTAACGACGGGCGTCGGCATGGACGAAGACCCGTTGAACGCCTTTGACTGCGCACTGCGGGACGCTGGCATCTCAGAGTGCAACCTTGTGCTCGTGTCCTCGATTCTACCAAGGGATGCAACGCACGTCGAGCCCGTGCGCATCGAACCCGGCACGATTACGTTCTGCGTCCTCGCTCGGCAGGACGGTAACGCCGGCGAGATAATCAGTGCGGGCATCGGCTATGGTTGGCTTTCCGACGACAGCGGACGGCGAATACACGGCGTCGTCTGCGAGCACGGCGGCTTCCGTTCCAAAGAATTCGTGAGGGGGAAGCTCGAAGCCATGCTCTGCCGCATGGCGAAAGTCCGAGGGCTGAACCTTGAAGAAAAGCGAATATATGTGGAATCCGTGGAGGTAGAAGAGGGGAAGTGCGGCTCTATCGTCGCCGCTCTCGTCTTCGTCCCCGAGCCGTAGTATTACTTGCTGTTTTTGGCATATTTTTCACTGCCTTTAGACGGAAGTGAACTACCCCCCGTTAAAACGGGTGGCTTCCCCCAGATAAACACGCCACTACGACTGGGGTCGGGCGGTTCACGCGCCCCGCTGCCACCCATCTCACCTTCCTCAGAGCGGGAAGTCTTTTGACGGGCGGCACATTCTACACAGGGGACGCCTGTGCTTAAAATAACATGCATTCAAGGCATAAAAAAACTTTCCCTCCCACCTCCCCCCCAATTCACCGATGAAATCGGTGGTCCTCTTAGCGACATTTTATAGAAAACACAAGCAAAAACAGGACGCAGACCACCATAAACACCAAAGAACTCACCTTTACAAGCTTAATGCACTTCCTGACGTGCTCGTCGTTAGGAAACTCGAAGCGTTCGCCGACGACGTAGTGCCCAGCTTTCTCAAGACACACCCGTAACGCCTGCGCCGCCGCACGAATCGGGGGCTTCACAGCCCCGTCGCCACCTGCCGCCGCCGCTGGCTGCAGTTTCAGAAAGCGTGCTGACACGAGAAGGAGTGCAGCTGCAAGCCTCTCAAGAGGAGCATTTAGCACGTCGTCGAACTTTGCCGAGAACCAGCCGAAGTGCTTGTAACGTTCGTCTTTGTAGCCGAAGACGGCGTCTAAGGTGTTCACCACCCTGTAAAGCATGGCGCCAAAAATCGCAAGGGCTGCGTTGTGAAAGAGCGAGCCGAAGGCGCTGAACGCCGTGAAATAAAAAAGCGGCGAGATTACGCTGTCTGTCAGGTTTTCTGCTGTGGACTCAATGGTTGCGGAAGTGAGATGCGGAACGTCGAGCTGCGAGACATCCCGACTCACGATTTTAGCGACTGCCACCCGCCGCTTTTCCATGTTGGGGGAAAGTGTGGCGAGTGCAAACCGCTCCAGTCCCTTAACCGTAAACGTCATCTTGAAGACGAGGACGCCGACCACAACATATGCGTAGCGGAGCGGCGGCGGCAGGCAGAGCAGATAGCCAATTAGTAGGCAAGGCGTTGCGAACACGAAAATTACGAAGACTGCGCAAAGCACGCCGAAAAGCTTTTCCCGACGGATGTTGCCACGTTGCACACGAACGTCGAGGAAATAAGCAAGACGGCTTATCCAGACGACGGGATAAAAACGCTGAACGCTCTCCGGCGGGTCGCCGAGCACGAGGTCTAAGGCGAATGCCGCAACGAGAGTTAGGGCGTTAAAAACTGCAACTTCGAACGCCGTTGGCAACGCGGGCATCCTTACATGACTCGTGTAACTAAGATGCCAAAATGTTGCCGACAGCTCCCTTCAACTCCTCAAATCCCCTCTTCACCTTTGCCTCTCTCAATTTCACTTTTTTCTCATCATTCTCCAGCATTTTCCTCCTCTCTTCAAGCCCCCTCTCAACCTCAGAGGGTGAAGGGCCTCCCCTCACATCCCGCATCCTCACGTTCTCTTCCAAATCCAAAGCGCGATGCACGTCCTCGGCGGAAAGTCCCCGCCCGCTCAACTTCTCCCCCCAAATCTCAAGAGAGAGCACGTCCAAGACTTTAAGGACAGTGCTGGCGTCAGGAACAGCATCAGCTGCTTCTCCTCCAAGCTTCTTTGAGAGCTCCCCTACAATCTTGTGAGCCGTCCTGAAGGGCATTCCGGTCTTCCGCACGATGACGTCCGCAAGCTCCGTCGCAACTGTAAAACCCCACGCTGCCTTCCTCTGCAACTCCTCAACATTCACCTCCGCGCTCTCAAGCATGCCCCGCATCACGGATATTGACGGCAGTGTCGTCCTTACCGCCCTTAAAAGGTGCGGCGTCACCTCTTGCAAATCTCTGTTGTAGGAGTAAGGCAGCGCCTTGCATATTGCGAACGCTGCCATCATGCAGCCTAAAACGGTGCCACAGCGTGCCCGCACGAGCTCCGCGAAGTCAGGATTCTGCTTTTGCGGCATTATCGAGCTGAAGCTCGTGTATTTGTCAGACAACCTCACGAAACGAAACTCCGGCGTGCTCCAGAGGATTAACTCCTCCGCAAGCCGGCTCAAGTCTGTCATCAGGATTGCGAACGCCGAAAGCGTTTCGAGCAGGAAGTCACGTGTGCTGACAGCATCCATGGAATTTTCGAGCACGTCATCGAAGCCCAGAAGCTCGCAGACACGCTCCCTGCTTACTTTGAAGCCTGTGCCTGCGAACGCCGCCGCCCCTAGCGGGCAAAGGTTAACGCGGCGATACGCATCTAAGAGCCGCTCGAAATCTCTAGAAAGGGCGTCAAAGTGCGCAAGGAGGTGGTGGGCGAGCGTCGTTGGCTGTGCGTGCTGCAGGTGCGTGAATCCCGGCATTATAGTCGTCGTGTGCGCCGTCGCAAGCTTTAAAAGCGCTCGGCGAAGCTCGTTAAGCGCATTCAGCACCTTCAAAAGTTCATCTCGTAACGCCAGCCGTATGCACGTCGCAACCTCGTCGTTCCTGGAGCGTGCGGTGTGCATGCGTCCGCCAGCCTCGCCCACGAGCTTTATCAGCGTTGCCTCGATGGCAGTATGCAAATCCTCATACTCCTCCAGTTTTATGAGAGCGATGCCGCCTTTTTCTATCTCCTGCAAGCCATTTAAAATCGTGACAGCGTCTTGCCTGCTTAGTATCCCTTGCTCGCACAGCATCACGACGTGCGCCTTGTCCACGAGAACGTCCGCACGGAAAAGCCACTCGTCCGCCTCAAGTGACCTCAAATACTCCATGCTTATATATGCGCTGCGATAATCAAGATACTGCCCGCAAGATTTAAAAGTGAGTAAAGGGTTAGCATAACAAGAGGTTAGGAGGAAAGAGAGATGCCAGAGAAACCACATATGAATTTGGCAATGATAGGACACGTGGACCATGGCAAATCCACGCTCACAGGCAGACTGCTCTACGAGACGGGTGCCGTGGACGCGCATACGATTGAGCGCTACCGTAAAGAGGCAGAGGCAAAGGGCAAGGCAACCTTCGAGTTCGCATGGATACTGGACAGGTTGAGGGAGGAGCGGGACCGTGGGCTCACGATCGACATTGCGCACCAGAAGTTCGAGACCGACAAATATTACTTCACCATCGTGGACTGCCCTGGGCATAAAGACTTCGTGAAGAACATGATTACGGGCACGTCGCAGGCGGACGCCGCCGTTCTCGTCGTCGACGCTAAGGATGGCATCATGGAGCAGACGAAGGAGCACGTCTTCCTCGCACGGACGCTTGGCGTGACCCAAATAATCGTCGCCATCAACAAAATGGACGCCATCAATTACAGCAAGGAACGTTTCGAGGAAGTCAAGAAGGATGTTGAAGACCTGTTAAAAATCGTAGGATTCAAGTCTGAAAACATTATTTTCGTGCCCGTCTCCGCATACCACGGAGACAACGTGACGAAGAAAAGTGAAAGAATGCCCTGGTGGGACGGCCCCACGTTCATCGAAGCGCTCAACAGCCTTAAGGAGCCTGAGAAGCCCATCAACCTCCCGCTTAGGATTCCTGTGCAGGACGTCTTCTCAATCACGGGTGTCGGCACAGTCCCAGTTGGCAGAGTAGAAACAGGACGCCTCCGCAAGGGCGACAAGGTCATTTTCAACCCGCCTGCAAAGGTTGGCGAGGTCAAGTCCATCGAGATGCATCACGAAGAAATCCCAGAAGCTATCCCCGGCGACAACATCGGCTGGAACGTCCGTGGCATCGCAAAGAACGAAATACGGCGGGGTGACGTCTGCGGGCACCCAGATAAGCCGCCGACCGTCGCCGACGAGTTCACAGCGCAAATCGTCGTGCTCCAGCACCCCTCAGCCATCGCCCCCGGCTACACGCCTGTCTTCCACGCTCACACCGCACAGGTTGCCTGCAGAATTGTTGAGATTCTGAAGAAGCTCGACCCCCGCACAGGACAGGTCATCGAGGAAAACCCGCCGTTCATTAAAACTGGCGACGCCGCCATCATAAAAGTCAAACCCACCAGACCGCTTGTTATCGAACGTGTCAAAGAAATCCCGCAGCTCGGCAGGTTCGCCATCCGCGACATGGGCATGACGATCGCCGCGGGTGTCGTTATTGACATAAAGGAGAAGAAGATAGCAGCTTAGTTGGGGTTCGGCAGATGCCGCAGCGAGCGCGTATAAAACTCTCAAGCACCGACCATAAGAAGCTCGACGAAATCTGCCAGCAAGTGCGCAGGATAGCGGAGACCACAGGCGTCAGAATCTCAGGACCCATCCCGCTGCCGACGAAGCGGCTCGTCGTGCCCGTCCGCAAGAGTCCGGACGGCGAGGGCACCGCCACGTGGGAGCACTGGGAAATGCGCATACACAAGCGGCTCATCGACATCGACGCAGACGAGCGGGCGCTCAGGCAACTCATGAAAATCCCTATACCCAAAGACGTGCATATTGAAATCGTGTTGAAGGGCTGAGCTCTAAGTTTCCTGTCTATCAGGAATTATTTCTTTTTTTATACTCTTTTGAGTTCTTTGAGCTTCATTATTATATTCTCAGCAGCAGAATACGGATCCGTTTTCTTCTCAACAACACATTTTATTATATCATCGAGCTCACCGCCCCTCTCCAACTCCTTCATCAAACGGTCCATGAGCTCGCTTCGCACAATATCCAGAACCCTTACCTTACTCCGCCTATAATGCATTTTTTCTACCTCGTTCGTCTCACAAATATGCGCTTGGTGCCTCTCTATCACATGGAGCAGCTCTTTTATTCCAACGCCTGCAGTGGCGATTGTCTTTATTATCGGAGGGCGCCAGTCTTTCTTGTCGCTCATGTCGAGCATCATCTCAAGCGCCATGACAGTCGCATCAACGTTTTCCAAATCTGCCTTGTTCACGACAAAAATATCGGCGATTTCGAGGATGCCCGCTTTTATCGCCTGGATTTCGTCGCCCATGCCCGGCGTTACGACCACGATTGATGTGTGGGCGGCGTCCACAATATCCACCTCCGCCTGCCCGGTTCCGACGGTTTCGACTATGATGAAGTCCTTGCCGAAAGCGTCAAGCAGGCTGATGGCATCGTGCGCCGCTCTCGAAAGCCCACCAAGCGAGCCCCGGGTGCTCATGCTCCTTATGAAAACGCCCTCGTCGGTGCTCTTGCTTTGCATCCTTATGCGGTCGCCGAGGATCGCGCCGCCCGTGAACGGGCTCGTTGGGTCTATTGCTATTATCCCAACGGTTTTGCCACGAGCCCGCAGCTCGCCGGTGAGCTTGTCGACGAGCGTGCTCTTCCCAGAGCCCGGTGCGCCCGTGATGCCGACGACGTAAGCGTGCCCGGTGTAAGAATGAATTCGCCTCACTATTTCGCGTCTGAGTTGCGGGCGGTTTTCAACGAGCGTGATGAGCCTCGCCAGCGCCTTCCTGTCGCCGCTCAAAAGCGAGTGCACGAGCACGTCCACGTCGTCCTTGCCCATCTCGCCTCTCCTTCTTAACGCTCTTTCTCTCCAACACGCCGTCTTATAAATTCAACCATTTTGTCAGTGGGCGTCCCCGGTCCGAAAATCTCAGCAACGCCCAACTCTTTAAGCTTCTCCTCATCAACCTTAGGAATAATACCACCGACGAGAACGATTTTGTCCTCCACACCATTCTCCTTAAGTAACTCCAACACCCTCGGAACCAAAGCCATGTGCGCCCCCGATAGGATACTGAGCCCGATGACGTCCACGTCCTCCTGAATTGCGGTCTCGACGATCTGCTCAGGAGTGTTCCGCAGCCCCATGTAAATCACCTCCATGCCGGCGTCCCGTAACGCACGGGCTACGATTTTTGCGCCCCTGTCGTGCCCGTTCAGTCCGGGTTTCGCTATTATGACCCTTATCTTCCTTTCCTCCTCCATACGCCCTCGCCTCTAACTCCCATGTCTGTTTTATTTAATAACACATGGAGATTTCTGCCTATTAAGAAAGATACGGCGAATAAGTTATTTATAATGAGCGTCGCAGTTTATGTTGAACGGCGGGCACGTTAAGCCCAAATCGGCATAACGCCGCTAAACCGTGAGAGAACAAAACCGAGCCAGGGTGGCAGAGTGGACTAATGCGGTGGCCTCGAGATGAGGCGGACGGGAGAGCCACTGTCCCGTTCGGGACGCTTGGGTTCGAATCCCAACCCTGGCGCCATGCCGGGGTGAGGTAGGGGTTATCCCTTGGGACTGTGGGCTCGCACGCACAGCACCGCACGAGGCGTGCGGGATGGGCATCCCAAGACCCGAGTTCAAGTCTCGGCCCCGGCCTTGCTTCTAACTTGCTGTTGGAGCGGCGTTACAAAAACCTAAGCAAGAAAGCTCATACTTAGGGATGAGATGAATGGCGTAAGATGCCGAAAGTGCTATATAACATACTGTATGGGGGCAGGAAGGGGACGAGATGCGGAGGAGGACTAACACCTTTAAACTGAAGCCCACAAAGGAGCAAGAAAGGAGGCTTTTCGAGTTGGCTGATAATTGTCCCGATTATGGAATGAAATTAATTATAAGCGGAGGAGGCGTTCTTCAGTGGAGAAACAAAATAGATTGGAACACCGATGAAGAATACGGCAGGTATAAGCGGTTGGTGGGTTCGGCGACGGCACAACAAATAATAAGAAAGAACAACGAAGCTTGGAAATCATTTTTTGCTCTGTTGAAGCAGAAGAAAGAGGGGAAGTTGCCTCCGCACATCAACCGGATAAAACCACCCGGATACTGGAAGACCGCAGGAGAGGGGAGAAGGTGTTAAGAATTCTCATTCGTAATGATTGCTATAAGTTGGGAGCTGACGTGTTAAAGTTTGGCGGAATGAAGATTAAATGGAGCCTCTACATCAGCCAATCGGAAATAAAAAGGCATACGTCGACTTGGGAGTCAAATGCCCGATAATGGAAAATGTAGAAGGCAAAACATGGGGTTACAGAGCGAATTCAATGCTTGCGGACTGGTGGTATCTAACGAGGGAGATAGCGAGGGTGCAGGAAGAGTTAGAGAAGATAGGGAAAAAGAGCAGCAAGAAACTGAGGAAGTTGTACAGGAAGCGGAAGAGGCGGTTTAGAGATAGTATAAACAAGGAAGTGGCGGATTTCGTCAGGAAATGCTGGGAGCTTGGAGTGGCGGAGATGGTATGCGGCGGCGACCTGCGAGGAATAAAAATGATGCAAAGTTCAACCCGAAGGCAAATGCATGACTCATAATTTCTGGCCTTCCAGCTATCTATATAAGGGGATAAGCGAGAAGGCGGAAGAATACGGAATAAGAACGAGAAGGGCGGATGAAAGGGGCGGCACAAGCAGCGAATGTCCACGCTGCGGTGACTCAAAACACGTAACAAAGAGAGGCAGACTGTTCAAATGCATGGAGTGCAAGATAGAGGCGCACAGAGACGCGGTAGGGAGCGTAAATATAGGGCTCGCTCAGGGGGAGAGACTCCCTGCGGGAGTCGTTAACAGGGCGGTGGCTCGCCCTCTGCTCCTTGAAGCAGAAACTTCTCACGCTTTAGCATGAGAGGATGTCAGGTTCGTTCAATTGGCGCACGTGCGACGTCAAGCAGATGTTCCAACACGCACGGCCACATTCAGTTGCCTATCGTTAATATTAATCCAAACTAACTACAAATACATTTCAATGGAACATCTCAGCTCTGACGAGACGAAGGAGTTTTGGGACGGTCTACGGCGGCGCAAGCTGCTTGCGCCGAAGTGCAGGCGTTGCGACGAAGTTTTCTTCCCGCCACGATCGCATTGCCCGTGTTGCCTTAGCAGAGAGAAGGATTGGGTGGAGCTCAGCGGCGAGGGCACGCTTTACAGTTGGACCGAGATTAAAATCGGCGAGGAACCTTTCGTGCTTGGCGTCGTGGAGCTCGCAGAAGGCATCGGACGCATGGTCTCAAAAATAAATGCGGAGCCTGAGGATTTGACCATGGGGATGGCGCTGAGAATAGCTTATGAGGACGCTAACGCCCTCACGCTCTTCGTTTGGATGCCAACCCAAACTTTTAAATAGGGAGAGAAGAGAAAAACTTCTGAGCCGCCGTAGCTCAGCTGGTAGAGCGTCCGGCTGTTAGCGTTGCATTGATGCATGCGTAGTGTTCATGCGTTAATGTTGCACGGCAGAGACCGGACGGTCACAGGTTCGAGTCCTGTCGGCGGCGTCACCCCTCGAATGGAGGTGAAACCATGCGGACCATAACCCGTATATTCTTGGGCTTGGGCGGGCTCCTGTTTATCGTGGACGGTGTGCTGAAGCTCTATAATCCCGAATTCGTGGTTCCAGTCGTCAACCAGACGCTGCCCTGCGGGCTTGCCCTCCTAATCGTAGGGCTCGGAATCCTACTGCTCGCCACGGAAAAATAACCCTTTTATTTTTCTCTTTTTGATAGGGCAGTTAAGGCTGAATACCCCCATCGCACTCATTCAATAACCAAATACTATCGCTCTAATACTTTCGCCCAAAGAGCAGTTGGGACGACACACCTATTTCTGCACGTCAAGCATCGCAACCCTTTCAAGGACGAGCAATCCAAGTTTTTCCCCGCCAACCGCCTCCAGTTCCGCATCCGTTATGCCAAAAAACTCCATTAGAGGCTTTTTTTTCCTATCTGAAAGCCCAAGAACGGCGTCGTCACGCTCCATAATTCCCAGGATTTCGTCCCTCGCGAGCTTGACGTTGTCAGCGTCGCCCACGAGCGTCACCGCCACCTCTTTCGTGTTTTCAGAAATGCCCATTTCCAGAGCTTTGCTGACGTGCCGCCGCCCCGCCGCATACAGCAGAATCTCGATGCTGAAGTCGTTGGCTATGCGTCTCTCACGCCGCCTCGCCCGCAGAGCCTTATCGACAGCCGCCCGAAGATGCTCGACGCCTGCCACTTTTAAAGCGTCGAAGACCTGAATAGTAACGTTATGCCGTCTCGCAATGTTCTTTAGACGTGAGAGGAAGGAGTCCACGTCCTTTACTTCCGCACGTCCTCCGAAGACCTCACAGGCTTCTGCCATCAGCAGGGTTAATCGCCGTTGGGACATCTTAACTTTTCGGTAAAATCTTAGACGAAGATTTTATGAAAGATTTGCCCACGTCCTTGTGAGTATGGGGGAGGTGCCCGTGCTAACTAAAGCCACGTCAAAGAGTAAGTCTTTAAGGACAACTATACTGATAGGGATCGTCAAACAGTTTAATCTCTCAGAAGGAAATAAACTTAATTGGTGAATTAGGGTTGGGGATGGGAAGCTTATAATTGTTGTGAGACCACTAAAGAAGGATAAGAAAAAACATGAAATTAAATAGAATAATAGAAAAGTTAGGGATGGAACCAATTACCAAGGAAAGTTTTCGGATTTTCCTTGGTAGTTTGAAGACTATGCTAAGATGCAGTGCTGAGAAAAATCTGGAATCATTAATGACATGAGATGCACCAGTACTGCCCAACTTAAAGAAATTAGACTCTGATGAAATTAGATTCGTAGAATCAGAGATTCCGAAAATAAACATCTCCATTGAAGAATGCCAAATTCAAGTTCAAAAATTAATTCCTCAAGAAACGAGGAAAAAATTTGCTGCTTACTATACAACAAGGCGTTTACTTTATGGCGGCGGTAGCTCAAGAGTATTTAAAGCGTTTTAGAGGGGGGAAAATCGTTCTTGCGGTCCATAACGGCGGCGATCAAAAAATAGGAGTTGAAAAAATACAGAGAATTTGGGGTATCGAGCCATTACCCTTGTCCGCTTTAGTCGCATATGCATCATTACTACACGCAACAAATGGAAGAAAGGACGCTATCATCGTGATACTGGAGATGCTTTTAAAGAAATACCTGAAGTCTCCTCACCGTTCATCCAGTCTGAACTATTTAAAGCAGATATTATCCTAACAAATCCGCCATTTACCCGACGGAAATACTTAGAAAAAAGTTATCGGGACTATTTACTCAAAATAATAAACGGATTATGGTATGAAGAATACATATAGAAAAGAAGTTAATCTTAAGACTCTATCTATGCAGTGGTCTAATTGCGTCTGTGCTTTCGACATCCGCGTTTTACAAAAAGTGATTGTGAACATCAATAAAATATTAAACAAATCCCTTCCGCCCTTGTGGGATCAACTATATGAGAAATATAGGTATGAACTTGATTTGTCTGTAGCTGAACTCATTGAAATTAAAAATCCTGAAAAAAACATTGAGAGTTTATATCAAACATTAATCGATAGAGCTTGTTAATTTAACATGTTCCGTAAATTTCGATTATGAAAATTTGAATCGCAACTAATTATCGAAAAGTCCCAGTAGGTTTTTGAGATTATTATGTATCTCCCAGCACTCTTTTTCTCTGAATTGTGATAGCCGCCAAATCTTATAATCTTTTTGTCAATGAAGCTTATGTTATTGTTTGTAAATTCTTAGCAACTTGCAATTCTTTTTAAGATTAACACCGTAATGAGTCCTGAAATTTTCATCAGTATTTATTATGTTAACAATGTCCCATTCGCAATCTAAACCTATTCTACTTCTTTTTGCCTCTTTTTAAACTTCCTACCACCATTAACTGTAACTCCAACGGAATCTCAGCGAGAGATTAAGATTGCAGCGTAGCCCACGACTGCAGAGAGGTCGCCGGTGACGTCGCCGCTCGTCGCATATTTTGCAAGCTCGCCACTCTTGGCGCCGAGCGCCTTTGCCGCGAAAAGCATAGCGCCAATTGGTCCGACACCGCAGGCGCTCACATTCCGCTCGTAGATTCGGCGGTAGAAATCGTTAACGTCGAGACGGGTGATGGCGTCGATGACGTAGAGGTCATTGCTCCTCGCAACGTTGTCCGGCTCGTAGTGCGTGAAGTCCGAGGACGCAAGCACCACGATTTTGCGGCGGAGCCTTACGGCGGCTTCCACGATCTCGCTGGCGACATCGCTTGCCGTCTCAGCGTCGCTCAGCGCCATGCAAATTGGCACGAACTTGAGGTCGCCAAAGATGAACTGTAGGAAGGGTAATTGCACCTCGATGGAATGCTCGTAGCGGTGAGCGGTCTCGTCCACGTCTATGATGTGACGGGGCAGCGCCTCCACAAACTCCACGTCAACAGCAACTTCGCCGAGCGGCGTGCTCCACGTGTCCTTAGAAACTGCAACGGCAGAGCCTATGAGGTGGTGGTTCGGCCCCAGTATGACAAAGGTATCAGCTCTTGGAAGCTTTGCGTAGGCGTGAGCGGCGACTTTTCCTGAATACATGTAGCCGGCGTGCGGGGCGACCGCTCCAACTATTTTTGCGTCCGCCCCCCTCTTTATACCTGAGAAACACGCCTCTAATCTTCTAAGGAGGGACTCCTTCGTCCCCTCATAAAACTGTCCTGCCACCGCTGCCCGTCTCATTTTCATCACAACTTAGCCTCAAAATCCTCGACGGTGTAGTTGAAAACAAATTCTTCTTCCTTGCCCTCTCTGCGCAACCGCTCCCTAATAAGCTCTCGAGCGAGCAGCCAGTAAATCATTGCGAGCGCCTTCCTGCCCTTGTTGTTCGTTGGAATCACCAAGTCAACGTTCGCTGTCGAGTTGTTCGAGTCGCAGAGTGCTACTATCGGGATGCCCGTGCTCACGCCCTCCTTGACCGCCTGCTCGTCGCTTATGGGGTCCGTAACTATCAGGACGTCGGGCTCGCAATAAATACGCAGTGAGGGGTTCGTGAGCGTTCCCGGCACGAAACGCCCGACGATGGCTTTTGCGCCCGTCGCCTCTGCGAACTTGGATGCAGGGCGCTGCCCGTATTGCCTCGTGGCGACCACTAAAATCGAAGACGGCTCGTAATTCGCGAGAAATCTCGCAGCCGCCCGCACACGCTCGTCAGTCATCCTTATGTTCAGTAAATAAAGTCCGTCGGGACGCACCTGGTAAATAAAGCGAGCCATGTCCCCTGTTTTCTGCTGTGTTCCTATATGTATGCCACTCGCTAAATATTCGCTCACAGGTATCAGGATGTCCTCCGTTCTCGTTTCTGCTCCTCCTTCCATGCCCTATCCCAAATACCTCTTGCGTGGGAAGTTTTAAATAACCTTCGGCAGCATAATTAAGAAGAGTGTATATCGTGAGAGGTTGTTTATGAGCGAGGAGATGGATGTAGAAGGACTCCGTGAAGTTATTCAGGTGGTAGTAATCCCGGACAGGCTGCTTGGGGATGAGACTACAGGGAAGCTGCTTGAAGGACTGCGGAATGTCGAGGGCGTGAAAGGAATCATACTGCAAGGGCCATATTACATGAAAAGGAAGATAAAAGTAGGCGACCAAGCGTTTGAGACTACTGTGAAGGTTGGCAAGATATTCGTAGAGGTCGAAAACGAAGGTCTCATGGACGATATTGAAAAAGTATGCCGTGGCATTTTACCTTTCGGCTTTTACACGCACATAAATAAGTATTATGCGAAACCAACAAGCGAGCACTTGCAAAAGAAACCTACCGTGAAGGACCTGGGCGTCATCAAGAAAGAATAAAGAATAAGCGTTGGTTAAGCTCTCCCGAAGTGGTCTTTGCCCACATACTCCGGCACCCATGTCGCCGCTCGCTGATTGATGTTCGGTCAACGGTGATGTGGACAGGACTCTCAACTACGAATGTTTTTTTTCTCACAGAGGTGGAAAGAGCTCATCGCTGCTGCTCGTAGTCAATGCTTTCTTAGCGACGCTGCTGCCAGCGACCCGAAAAAAATAGCGGAAAGGATTATAACTATGAGGGCGCTCGTCGCAAATGGCACGTAAAACGAAATAAGGAGGCCTAAAATGCTTGAAACGAGGGCGAAGGCTATGGAAAGCAGAAGCATGCCGCGCAGAGTCTTTGAAAGCTCGTAGGCGGCGGCTGCGGGCGCCGTGAGCATAGCAAACACGAGAAGGACGCCGACGCACTTTAGGGCGACTACGACTGAAATAGCGATGAGCGTCAGCATGAAATAATGGTAAAACGTGGCGTTAATTCCAGAGGCGAGGGCGGCTTCGAAGTCGAAAGTGATGGCTTGGAACTCTCTGAAGAAGAGCGTGACAGCAGCAATGACGACGCCGGCAAGCGCCGCCATGAGTGTCAGGTCGAAATTGGAAACTGCGAGGATGTCGCCAAAGATGAGCGCCCAAAACTGCACCGCATATTCCTTAAGGAGCGAGATGAAAAGGACGCCGAGAGCCATGCCGAAGGCAAAGAACACACCAATCGCCACGTCCATGCGTTTTGCGGAGCCCTTCTGCCCTGCGTAGCCGGCGACGAATGCAAGCAGCAACGCAAAAAGCAAAGCGCCGAGCAACGGGCTCACGCCGACGAAGACCGCAAGCCCAATCCCGCCGAGGGCAGCGTGGGCGACGCCCGCACCCATGAATGAAAGCCCACGGAGCACGACGAACGTCGAGATTGCGGCGCAGGACACGCTCATCAGGACGGCCGCAAGAAGCGCACGCTGCATGAAGTCGTAGGAAAGCGGCTCAAGCAACGGCTCAAGCATGGTAATCGCCTATCGCCGCATATTTCTCGCCGTCAGCCGTGAACACACGAACGTCGGCGCCGTAAACTCGGCGCAGCGTATCCTCATCGAAAACCGTAGAAGCGTCGCCGAACGCAACGACCCGTCTCCGCAGGAAAAGGAAATGGTCAGCGAATCTGAACAGCGGATTTATGTCGTGCGTCACGAGAATAATGGTCGTGCCGCATTTTTTGAGCGAGTGTAACGTCTTGAGAATTATCTGCTGCGAGAGCGGGTCGACGCCTGAAAAAGGCTCGTCAAGCAGGAGGATTTCGGGGTTTCTGACGAGCGCCCGTGCAATGAGGACTCGTTGCTGCTGCCCACCTGAGAGTTGCGAGAACGACTTGCTCCTCAGCTCGCCGATGTGCAAAAGCTCAAGCGTTTCCGTGACGTCCGCACGGCGCAGCACCCTCGGCGGGCGTTGCAGCGGCAGAAACCCCATCCTCACCACTCCCTCCACGAGCACAGGAACGTCACGCTCCACAGCGTCGAGCTGCGGCACGTAGCCCATGCGGCGGCGCATCCTCAGAACATTCCTGCGGGTCAACCGCTCGCCGAAGACGTAAATCCCGCCGCTTCGTGGCTTCAGAAGCCCAAGTATTGCCCGCAGAAGCGTTGTTTTTCCCGCGCCGTTCGGACCGGCGACGCAAAGGAAATGCCCCCTGTGTAATGAGAATGAAACGTTTTCCAATGCGACGGTATCGCCGTATGCGACTGTGACTTCCTTAAGCTTTAAGACCTCTGCCTCAGCCGCCGCAGCTACGGACATCCTCCTCTACGCCTCCTAACTAAAAGCATCAGTAGTGCAAGAAGCGTGATTAAGACGCCAAAGCCGGGCGTTTCTTGTCCTTCGTTGCCGGCGGCGCTCTGACTTTCAGCTTCGGAAGCGCCGCTCAGGACTGCAAGCACCGCTCCGAGATTATAGTTCATCATTTCAAAGTAGCTTTCATTATCGCTGAGGAGGAGGGGTGTCGTCCAGACGACGGGGACACCCGTGTCTTTTGCGAGTTGCTCGGAAAGCCTGCCAACTGCACCCTCCCGCGCCTGAAGTGGGCAGACCACCGCCCGCACGCCCCCCTCCTTAATCTTACGCTCGATGTCGGCAAGCTTGCCCGCACTCGGCAACGCCCCCTCCGCCCGCACGAGAACGTCCGCAACCTCTAACCCCACCCCCTCCACAAAGTAACGCATGCAACTCGGTCCGAGGACGACTCTCGTGCCTTCAAGCCCGAGGCTCTCTACAAGAGTCTCGGCTTTCGCTCTGAAGCCCTCGGCACGAGCTTCAAAGCTTTGTAAATTCCTTTGGTAATATCCAGCATTCTCGGGGTCCGCACGCTCAAGCGCCCTCTCGATAGCTCTTGCAATTTTAACGGCGTTCTTCACATTTAACCAGATATGCGGATCGTTATCCTCTGAGATACTAACGCCCTCAGCCATGTAGTCGTCCCACGAGACGACTTCACAAGAGAGGTCCATGCCGCCGAGCAGCTGGTTGCGGAAGGGCTCAAGCTCGCCGATTTCCACGAAGACGTCCGCCTGTTCTACGAGTAGCTTATCAGCCGGCGTCGGCGCATAGGAATGCACGTCGGCGAACGGCGGGACGATGCTCGCAACTTCGACGTGTTCGCCGCCGATTTCCGCTGCGATGCTCGCAAGCACGTTTATCGTCGTCACGACACGCACGTCGGCGGTTGCGACGCCTGCAACTGCAAATAACAGCAGGACGGCGGCGCAGGACGTGACCCTCACAACCGACCACCAATTATTAAACATTGACTCAATTTTTAATAACAATATTTAAAGCTTGTGGGGGGCAGAGTGCTGTGCCGCAGAGAATGGCAACCAAGCAATCAAGCTGTGAAACTGGAGCAGACTGGTTTTACCATACATCTCGCAGAAAGCCTCGCAAGGCGGGGATGCGGCGGGTATGGAGGGCGGTGGTGATGAGACTTAACTCATTTCTCCATACCCATATCCATTGTATATAATAAAAACATAATAGTTGGTGGTGATGAGACGGACAAACACCTTCAACCTGAATCCGGGTAAAGAGGAAGAAGCGATACTGCATGAATGGGCGGATAACTGCTCTCGAATGTTCAACGAGATAAACTATAAACGCAGACAATCATTCTTCAGCGGCGAATTCGACTGGAACACCGACGAAGAATATCACAAATATAAGAAGCTTATAGGTTCTGCAACAGCCCAGCAGATAATAATTAAGAACAACGAAGCATGGAAATCATATTTTGCACTGCTTAAAGCCTACAAAGCGGGCAAGATAGAGGATAGACCTCATCCGCCGGGCTATTGGAAGGACAGGAATACGGGTAGGCGGATATTAAGGATACTGGTAAGGAGCGACACTTATAAGCTCGATAATAAGTATCTGAAGCTGCCGTTCAAATTAAAGGTTAAATGGAAGGGGAAAAACAGATGGGAGGGTAAGCAGGGGAGATTGGAAATAGTTTATGACGAGCTCTCGAACAGATGGGTATGCTATCAGCCAGTAGAGGTGAAACCTCTACATCAACCAATTGGAGATAAAAAGGCATACGTCGATCTGGGCGTGAAATGCCCGATAGTGGTGAATATAGAAGGGGAAACATGGGGTTATAAGGCGAACTCGCTGCTTGCGGACTGGTGGTATCTAACGAAACAGATAGCGAGGACACAGGAAGAGCTGGAGAAGATAGGGAAAAAGAGCAGCAAGAAACTGAGGAAGTTGTACAGGAAGCGGAAGAGGCGGTTTAGAGATAGTATAAACAAGGAAGTGGCGGATTTCGTCAGGAAATGCTGGGAGATGGGAGT
>NZ_JBMXYC010000017.1:0-3865 GCF_053996935.1 Candidatus Alkanophaga liquidiphilum | reverse complement strand
TTATCAGCGTGCGGAGGTTCAGGACGTTGCGGATTTCGTCGGCGATTCGTTGGAGCTTGCACGGCGAGCGGCGGAGACGGACGCGGACGTCATCGTGTTTTGCGGCGTCGACTTCATGGCTGAGACCGCCGCCGTGCTCAACCCCGACAAAAAGGTTTTAATTCCGGACATCGGCGCCGTCTGCCCGATGGCGCAGATGCTCCTCACAGCAACGCTTAAGGAGGCACGAGCCGAGCACCCGGACGCCGCCGTCGTCTTGTACATAAACACGCTCGCCGAAAGCAAGGCGCTCGCGGACTGCGTCTGCACGTCGGCGAACGCCGCTGCGGTCGTGAACGCGATGGACGCCGAGACAGTAATTTTCGGGCCGGACGCGAACCTCGCCTATTACGTGCGGCGGCGCAGCCCTAAAAGGATCGTGACGGTGCCCGAGCACGGGCTGTGCCCGACGCACCATCAGATATCGCTCGAGGACGTGGAGGCGGCACGCCGTCAGCACTCGAGGGCGAAGGTCGTGGTGCACCCGGAGTGCGTGCCCGAGGTGCAAGACGCCGCCGACCACATAGCATCGACGAGCGGGATGGTGCGTTTTTGCAAGCAGGACGAAGCCACCGAGTATTTAATAGGGACGGAAGTGGGCCTGCTGCACAGGTTGAAGAAGGAGGCGCCGGGCAAGTGCTTTCATGCAGTTTCGGAGACGGCGATCTGTCCGCAGATGAAAATGCACACGCTTTCGAAAGTGCTAAGGGCGTTAGAGCGTGAGAAACCAGTAGTCATCGTGCAGAAGGAGATCGCAGAAGCTGCCCGGAATGCCGTAGAAAGAATGCTGCAGGTGGGGAAATGATTTTTTTACGTTTCAGTTTTTCTGATACCTGTGCGGTAGAGAGAATCGCATTTGGGGCCGAAACTTCCATCCTGCACCAACTTCCTTTTAACCTTATTTGCATAAATGTGCGCTAATCTCGTAGGCTCAGGTAGCTTGTAGCCCATTATACAATTTTTCACGAGCTGTAATGCAGTTTCCGTCGAGATTTTATGCCCTGGCGCCACAACGATGGGCTTGCAACCCTTTTTGCTTTTCAGGAGAAAGCCCACGAGCTTGCCACGGTAGCGTAACGGGCATGCTTCGCCTTCAGCCGTCGGCGTTCTGGCATCGCCGCACAAAAGGCTCTTTGCGACACCGACGGTCGCAACGTCAAGAAGCACGCCAACATGCGTCGCCAGGCCTGCGAATCTCGGATGATTCACGCCGCAGCCGTCCACAAAGAGCACGTCCGGTTTATGCTCCAGCTGCTGGAACGCCTTTATTATGAGCGGAGCTTCACGGAATGCCAGCAGCCCCGGCACGTAAGGGAAATCGGTCGACTCGATGACGCACGCACGCTCCACGACTCGTAGCGTCGAATACTTAAGGACGACGATGCTCGCAACTGCAAGCTCCAAGCTCCTGTTGCCAGCGGCGAGGAACGCCAAGTCCGCACCCGCAACGAGCTCCGGACCTTGAAATTCGTCCCTGAGCACCGCACGGGCGGCTATCCTTCTCTGCTTTTCATACAACTTTTCAAGCTCGCCGTCTTCTAGCCTATTCGCTGGTCGTCTGTTCATTTCCGACCTGCCTACTCGTCATCCTCTTTAGCAAGTCCAGCCGCTCGTTAATCGCACGCCAGTGGCTGCCTTCCCAGTAGATGCGGCGACATCCCTCACAGACCCAGAACTCCAGCTTCCCAATCATCTTTTTTGGCACGTAGTCAGTTTCGAGCAGCATCTGCGTCTCGTCCTCTCTAACGCGTCGTATAGGCGCATTGCACTCGCTGCACCGCACGAACGTCATTTCAAGACGAAGGGGCACGCTCGCCGTAAGCTCAGAAAGCTGTCCGAGGACGTCGTTTTTCGTCATGAGGACGCATCGCACACCGCTTTTCCGAGCTTCCGCCGCAAGCTTTCTATCTTTCGTCAGAAGAATTCTTTTCTCCTCCTTTGCTAAGGAGAGTAAAAAAGCATCTTCGGCGTCGCCGCCGCCCTCGCCGCTCACGTCGTTCGCATAAACGGTGTCGTAGCCGAGCATCCTGAGCCACGAGACGAGTCTACCGAGCATCCTGTCAACTAAAAACTTCTCCATGTCATTCGACGAGAATGGTATCGTCGTGCAAGTAAGGCGGGCTGCAGTGGCATAAGAACCGCAAAGGCACGTCGCCGACGTTTTCTATGCAGTGCGTCTTCGTCGGCGGAATCACGACCGCCTGCCCGGCGGCGACCTCCGCACGCTCCTCTTCCATCTCCATCATGCCCCGCCCCTCCAAAATAAAGTAAATTTCCTCCGAAGTCTTGTGAAAATGCTTTCTCGTTCTTTGTCCAACAGGAACTAACGCCTCCGCAAGACTCAAATTCTCGGAGCGGTGGAACTCTCGGATTTCAGAGCCGTCCTTCGTCACAAACGGCTTTAACTCGTCCCGCTTCACCACCCTCGTCCCAATCACCCCTCTCCCACTTCTTTCACTTTACTCAAAACCCTAATCTCTTCAATCTTCGTCGTCGGGTAGTTTCCAGATTCGTCCTTTTCGAGAGCTTTGACCATGTCCCATATTGTCAGCAGGGCGACTGTGACGCCGTGTAACGCCTCCATCTCTACGCCCGTCTTTCCGACGGACTTCACCATCACGAAGACCTCTACAAAGCCGCCGTCGCGGTCGAGGTTAAAACGCACGGAGACGCTACTTATCCCTATCGGATGGCAAAGTGGAATCGTGAAAGGTGTGTTTTTAACTGCGAGGATGGCGGCGGCTTCTGCACAACCGAGAACGTCGCCCTTCGGCACCTCGCCCCTCTTTATCGCAAGCACCGTATTTCTCTTCAGCCTGAGCCTACCGTAGGCTTCTGAGATGCGGATGATGTCCTCCTTAGCGCTTATATCCACCATTCTCAAGCTCATGCCTCACACCCGCACGCTACGGCGGCCATACGCCGTAATAAATCTCAAGGGCGAGAACGACAACACCTATTAAAATTCCTATTAGAACTATTGCCTTTGGCGAGATTTTTATCGCCGACTCCTCAACGTCGAAATACCTCATCAAACCCGCCGACGACACAAGTCCCGAACGCTCGCTACTACCTCTTCCTCTTCTTGCTTTCTTGCTCTTACCTTTAACAGCCTTCTTCGTGGCCATCGTCTTTCCTATTCTCTCCAGTTAAATAAATTTTTGGTAAATTTAATTTAACTCTTAATCGAGTATTCAATCTTTTTCCTCTCAAACTCTCCCGGAGCCATTCTGTGAAGCAAATCGGCTATTTTTTGCCTTAATTCTATCACAAAATCCATTATCATCTTTAAATCTTCTTTGTCAAATTGTTTGTTCGGGAATAGTATCTTTGTCAAACCAGAAGCAAATATATATACACCAATTTCATCCCTAATTGTAACGTTACTCAGCTCAACCATTGAACGAATTAATGGTGTAAAGTCCATCTTCCTCAATTCATGCAAAATTTCGGAAAAATCAATGCATATAACCATATATCTCTTCCGCATAGGTAAGTATTTCAGAAGCTATTTTATTAATTTCTCCATAGCTAATACGAGCATCTACTACTTTAATCAACGCATTTTTCAAAGCTACTTTTATTTTTGCCCTTAGATATTCTTTTTTATTCCAGTCGGCTAATTTCACATGGTAGCCTAGCTCTTTAACGATTTCTTTGGCCACAGCCTTTATTTCCTCATAATTTTCAAAAACTTTTTCTTTTGAGGAAAGCAAATCATAAAAAGCGAGTTCTTCCTCAGTTAAATTAAGTTCTTCTCCTTCCTTCTGCTTTTTCTTTATCTCTTTAGCAATTTCTATGAGCGCTTCTATCACATCAGCAGCTG
>NZ_JBMXYC010000016.1:0-17007 GCF_053996935.1 Candidatus Alkanophaga liquidiphilum | reverse complement strand
GAGGAGCTGATTTCGGGGAAGGGGGTGGAGGTGCGGGCTATTGCGCACGGCACCGACTGCTACCCGCGGAGGAGCATCGAGACCGAAATCACGCTCGCCGACCTCAACCAAGCCGTCATGGTCAACCCGAGAAATGCTTACCAACGATACAGTGCGGCGACGAACTCGACCGACAGGACGCTTTACACGTACATGGGCACACTGCTCCCCAACTACGGGAACGCAACGTTCTGCGGCGCCGGGGAGCTTTCTCCGCTCTGCAACGATCCGGATTACGAGGTGCTCGGCGTCGGCACCCGCATACTCGTGGGCGGCGCTAAAGGCTACATTATCGGCGAGGGGACGCAGCATGAACCCCTGAAAAAGAAGGGCACGCTTATGGTTTTAGGAAACTTAAAAAAGATGAGGAAGGAGTTTTTGAGAGCTGCAGTTTTTTACAAATATGGCGTCACGCTCTACGTGGGTATAAGCGTGCCGATACCTGTGCTGAATGAGGAGATTGCGAAGCGCACGGGCGTCTCCGACGCCGAAATTGTCACAGAAGTCGTTGATTACGGCGTGCCAAGGCGGGACCGCCCCGTGGTCAGGATGGCAACGTATGAAGAGTTAAAATCCGGGAAATTAGAGATAGAGGGGAAAGAGGTGCCGGCGTCTCCGCTCTCAAGCTTTCACATGGCGAAGAAGGTTGCCGAGGAGCTGAAACGGCAGATAGAGCGTGGCGAGTTTTTATTGACCGAGCCGGTGGCGAGGTTGCCGACGGTGGGTGAGGTGAAGCCGATGAAGCAGACGAGGGAGCTACCGTTGGTAAAAGACGTGATGTCCAGGATGTTTAAGGTGGTGCGTGAGGATGCGAGCTTGGAGGACGTGGCAAAAGCAATTGTTAGGGGTAAATTCACGCATATACCCGTAGTGGACGTCGAGAGCAAGCTCGTGGGCATCGTGACCGCCTGGGACCTCTCGTTGGCTGTGGCTTTTAAGTATGAGTCTCTCGACAAAATCATGACGCGGCGGGTGGTGACTGCGAAGCCGGACGAGCCTGTGGACGTCGTCGTGCGTAAGTTCGAGCAGTTTGACATTTCTGCGATGCCTGTCGTTGACGACGAAGGGCACGTTTTGGGAATGGTGACGAGCGACCAGATAAGCAAGCTCGTTGGTAGGTGAGCGGGATGAAGTTGCTGTTGAGGTTTCCGTCGTATTTACATGAGCGCCCTTACACCGCAGAAATCATTCTGGAAACGGGCGCAAAGATAAACATAGACAGAGCATACGTGGATGCTGTCCATGCGGAAGTTGTTGTTGACGTCCCAGATGACAAAGCGAGGCGGGTCGTCGAGCTTTTTAAGGAGCGAGGCGTCGAAGTGAGAATATTAAAGAAGCTAATCGTCTGGGACGAGACGAGGTGCGTGCATTGTGGCGCCTGCGTCTCTATATGCCCGAAGGGTGTTTTCCGCTTCGACGCCGACTGGCAAGTCGCCCTCGAAGAAGCGAAGTGCGTGCAGTGCGGCGTTTGTATAAATGCGTGCCCGATGCGGGCGTTGGCGCTGTTCTACGGCGAAGGCGAGCGAGTTGAACGGCGAGGATGACGACAAAGCTGGTGGCGGTCGTCAAGGACGCAATGTGGGGTGGGCGATGTGGATGAACTGAGCTTTGTCAAAATGCACGGGGCGGGCAACGACTTCATCCTCATAGATGACCGTGATGATAAAATACCTGAAGAGAGGAAAGGCGAGCTCGCTCGGTGCCTTTGCGTCCGCCGCTTCTCAGTCGGTGCGGACGGCGTGCTCTTCGTGTGCAGCTCGGAGCGTTGTGACGTGCGTATGCGCATCTTCAATGCCGACGGCTCTGAAGCGGAGATGAGCGGGAACGGCATCCGCTGCTTCGCAAGATACGTTTATGAGCACGGTATCGTGCGTAAGAGGAAGTTCGATGTTGAAACGCTGGGCGGTATCATCACGCCGGAAGTCTTGGAAGACGGTGCCGTCCGGGTCTTCATGGGACGTCCCTCTTTCCATATGCTCGACGAAGAGTTCCATGTGGGGGGCTACGGGCGTTTCAAGCTGACGGCGCTGAGCATCGGCAACCCGCACGCGGTTTTGATAGTCCGTAGCTTCGACGAGGTTGACGTTGCAGGACTGGGACGGGCGATAGAGCGTCACAAAGCTTTTCCGAACAGGACGAACGTGAACTTCGTCGTGATAGTCCGTGAGAACGAGATAAGCGTGCGCACCTACGAGCGGGGCGTCGGCGAGACGTTATCGTGCGGGACGGGCTCGACGGCATCAGCGCTCACACTTGCAAAACTTCGCATCGTGGACGCACGACGCCCAATACTCGTGCATACACAGGGCGGCAATCTCATCGTCGAAATTTTAGGCGACGCCGAGAACGGCGCCTACTTGACCGGTCCTGCGGAGGAGGTCTTTGAGGGGAGTATAGGGCTCAGCCGCCTTCTGGCATGACGCATCGCTCAACACTTCGCCACACGCCGCCGCTCGCCAGCTTTTGTGGGTCACTACTGAAAGAGGACGTGCTTTTAAATGCTCTGACTCAAACAAGCATGATGAGTGAAGACGGCGTGCAGAGAATCAAAAACGACATCGTTATGTTTAAGAAGATTCTGGAAAAGCTCCTCTCCACATTAAGTTCCGAGCCGAGGGCGGAGTTAAAGAGGATAGTAGAACTCGCCACACGTTACTACGAAGATGCTCGCTTTTATCTGGAGCGTGGCGACGTGCTGACGGCATTCGGTTGCATAAATTACGCTCACGGGCTTCTTGATGCCGTGAGGATAGAGATGGGGCTTTGGGACGTGGAGGATGAAGAGTGAGCCGGGGGCAGGAATAAGCCGAGTGAAATGAGAATCAAACTGAAGAGCGCTCCTGAGGCGGAAAGGAGACTTGGCATAAATTTCTATTTCACGACAGCAGAAGGCATAGGTGGTAGGATAAAAACGATGCCTTCGGACTTCCATGTCGAGGAAATAACCGACTGGGAAGCGGATAGCGATGGAAACTACCTTATTTTGAGGGTGATGAAGGAGAACTGGGACACCCTACAGCTAGTGAAGGAGCTTGCGTCAGCACTTAGAATCGGGACGAAGCGAATAGGCTTTGCTGGCACGAAGGACAAGTTTGCGGTGGCGGCGCAGAAGATGAGCGTGTGGGGCATTTCCGAGGAAGATATTGAGAAGGTAAAGCTTCCAAGAGTTAAAATCGAGGTTTTGGGACGTTCCAAGAAGCCAGTAGCGTTGGGCGACCTCCGCGGAAATGAGTTCGATGTCGTAATTCGAGACGTGAGCGGAGCTCTCGACGAGGTTGAAGCAAAAGTGAAAGCGGTAGCCACCGAGATTTTGAAGGTGGGCGGCGTCCCCAACTTCTTTGGCGTGCAACGCTTCGGCACGAGCCGCCCGATCACGCACATCGTCGGTAAACATCTCGTGTGCGGCGAGCTGCGAGCGGCGGTCCTGACCTACCTCTCGGAAATCTTTCCCGAAGAGAGCGCCGCTGCCAAAAATGCGAGACGCCTCTGCGCCGAAGGTATGTTCAAAAAGAGTCTAAGAGAAATGCCGCCGTTCCTGCGTTATGAGAAAGCGATGCTTAACGTCCTCGTCAGAGATGATAACGACTTCCTCGGCGCGTTGCGCTCGCTGCCTTCGAGCCTGCGTAGGATGTTCGTGCACGCTTACCAGTCATACCTGTTCAACCTAACGCTCAGCTATCGCCTTGAAGCGTGCGCCGAGCTTGGCGTGCCGTTCGCAGAGGCGCTCGTCGGCGACATCGTCTGTTATCGCGGTGCGGACGGCTTCCCGGACGTCAGCAGGACGGAAAAAGTCACTGAGCGTAAGTTGGAAGGCGTGAACCGTCTCGTGAAACGGCAGCGTGCTTTCGTCACCGCCCCGCTCTTTGGCTACGAGACCGAGCTTGCGGACGGCTTGCAAGGCGAAATCGAGCAGCGGGTCTTAGACAGGGAAGGCGTCGCTCTTGAGGATTTCAAAGTAAAGGTGGCTCCAGAACTTGCATCTCGTGGCTGGCGGCGTGAGGTTCTTTTGCGGCTGCAGAATTTGAGATTCGAGGTCGGCGAAGACGAGCTACACGCCGGCAGGACGAAAGTGCGGCTCCGCTTCTCACTACCGAAGAGCGGCTACGCCACCGTTGTCCTCCGGGAATTTATGAAAGAGCGGGGGGTCATATTTTAAGCGTTTAGCCCTCCGAGACTGAGAGCTTAGCAACGAAATGCAGTAAGCGGCGGGCATGTTACTTTTTGCGGTAATTTTTGAGGACAATTATGTTGCCCCTCCCCACTTTAATCTTCCTGATGAGCCCCCTGTCTTCCAAATCCGCAAGCATCAAACTGACCTTAGCCTCCGAATATGGCAATTTCTTCCTCAAGTTTTTCTGCGTAATTCGTCCCCCCTCTTTCTCGATTATTGAAAGCACCAGCCGTAAATCGCTCGGCAGCCCCTGCCGTCCCTCCAACTCCCACCGCCTCTCTTCAACAGCTTTCTCCCTCCGCATTTCTTCCTGCATCTTAGGCGCACCCCGCCGCCTACGCTGCTTTAATGTGAGAAAAAGCAACGCCGCAGCAAAGACGCCAACAACGCTCGCCGCCGCTGCGACAGCAAAGCTCGGAAAATCACCCTCGCCGAAAATATCCTCATCAAACTCCGGCACCTCGCCGCCATAGTCGAACGGCAGCCCCTCCCCAATAACGGGCAGCATTATCAGATCGAGAACGAAATCCCCATCTTCGAATACAGTAATGTTCTCTTCGGAATAGTAAACAAGAGTTTCATCTACGTAATACATCGCCTGAATCTGGTAGGTGCCGACGGGCAGGCTGAAGGAGTATTCCGCGTTTTTCGCCACGAATCGCTGCTTTGGCGTGGAGTTGACCTCGACTATGACGCCGCTCAAAGGTTCAAGACTCGACCATTCGTAAATCGTGCCGTGAACAACGCTCGCCGCCGCTGTCTGAAAAAGCGGCAGGAACAGCAACAATAGTAACAACGCTCTCGCTTTCACCATTCTCTCGTTAATACGAGCGTAAAGTAAATATAATTTGCAGTAAAGGTAAAAAAGGAAATGTAAAGCTTTAAACGGAAAAATAAACCTTTATAAAGCTTTATTCTGTAAAACTCGAAAGTATCGTTATTTTATTCTAAAAATTATGGTTCTGCGAGGCTTTGGCGGCGTTACCGCTACGGCGTCGCCGAGCCTTAAACTGAGAGGAGGTGATAATATGAAAAAAGGTATAAAAACGGGTGCGTTCGTGGTGGGAATAATCGGGGCATTGATGCTTTGCGCGCTCGTAACGCTCGCCGCACCCGCTGAAGCGAAGAGAATAGTCGGCAACGGCACGCTCTACGCTGAAGGTAGCGGCGCTGTCCTGCTCTATGGCACGGGCAATGTCACCTTAGAGGGCGTCGGGAAACTGCTCATCGCTGGCGAGGATTTTCAGATAAGCGTTGAGGGCGATGGTAAAGTATGGACGTTCGGCTGCGTGAAGATTTACAAAGGCAACGGGACTGTGCATGTCGAAGGCACGGACATGTTTATCCTCGCAAAAGTCAGGGACGGGAGGCTCTCGGCAAGCGGTGATGGCATGGCAATACTACGCGGCTGTGGAGAATTCGAGACCCACAAGTGGCCCATCCAAATCGTCGTAACTAAACCCGCAAAGCCCAACGGTAGGTAAATCGAAACGCATAAATGGCAAAACATCTAATACTCCTTTTACTTTATTTTTTAAAAAACAGGAAGTAGAAAGGAGGAGAGATTTGTGGTGAGAGGTCTCTTATTTAGGGTGCTTTGTAGCATTTTCATCATGTTGCTTGCAGTGCTGCCGATGAGCAGCGTTTTGATGCAGGCAGATGCGAAATTCGGAGCGGCTGGTGGTGAGTCGTGTGGAGCGTTGAAAAAAGCGCTCGTTACTGCAAAGGACGAATATATGATCGCGGCTCAGAAGCTTTCGGACGCAAAACAGAAATATAAGGAGTTAAGATGCAGAAATGGGGAAGCGGAGTTAAAGGCGGCTGCAAAAGACTACATGCTCAAAGCCATTGATTACCTGATTGCGGAACTTCAGCTCGCGAGACCATATGTCGAGCGTGCGGAGCGTGCGGGAATCTTGCCTTCTGGAGAGACTGGGAGATTAGATGGATGTCTCTCACAACTGCAACAGAAAAAAACGGAAGTAGAATCCGCTAACACCAAGAAAGAGCTTAAATCTCTGGCTAAAAGCATAAAGAAGGACTGGGAGAGCGTGCATGTGCGTGCGGAATATGACACCGCACTTATACTCCTTAACCAGACGGGAATTGTCTTAAGAGAGATGCAGCAGTTCTCCGCAAGTTTCGAGAGCGAACTTAATGCTCTTGAAAATGCGGGGGAGGATGTTTCGGAGCTGAGGGACCTACTTGATGAATTTAATTACTGGTTGGGGCAGGCGGGGGAGAGTTACGATGCAGGGGCGGCGAAATTCGCGAGAGCTGACAAAAAAGATTTGAAAGCGCTGCAGGCGGTGAATAAGGAGCTGAGGAGAGCAATGGCGCATCTAAAGAACGCCCGTGCCGTTCTGAAGCAAATGCTGCGCGCGGCGTTAGCAAGAGGCTGGAGCGGGAGAGGAGAGATTCCAGAGAGTTAGAGTAGCATCTCTAATTCCGTCAGGTCCCTTATGACGTGCGTGGGCTCGTATTTTATCTTCATAGGTTCTTTCAAAATGAGAATGGAGGCTATACCCGCACGTTTCGCAGCGAGAACGCCAAGTTGACTGTCGTCCACCAAAATGGCTTCTCTCGTGTGGAGCTTATGCAGCACGAGGTTGATGTAATGCGGGTTAGGCTTCCTGAAGTCAATATCTTCAAGGCGCGACCCCCGCCCATACCAGAACTTAAAGAACGGCGTCAGCCCGAAATGCTGCATTGCGAAATCCACACACTCCTGCTGCGAGTCACTGACTACTGCAAGCTCGTATTTCCGACTCAAATACGAAAGCACTCGCTTTGCGGCATTCACGAGCTTTATTTCACCCCGCCGCATCGCATCAATCTTCGCATCGATGACGTCCTGCTCCCTGAAGCTCCAAAAAAGCTCGCAGTCTAGCCCAAAACGCTCGCAAAACTCCAAAACCCCTAGCCTCCCTCTGAGAATTAACGGCTTGAGAAAATACTCATTTATCTGGTCTATCGTCAGCCTGACGCCGAACCTCGCAAGCGTCCGTTCGAAGGCGTCGTATGCCCATTTGTATTCAATGTCAGCATTGCCCCGCGAGTCGAGAATCGTGCCGTCCATGTCAAGGATGACCACGTCGTAACGCATGATTTTCTGTTGGCTCTCTGATTAATATTTTTGCGGGTTTTGACGTCGCCCTATCGTTTACTTATATCTGCTTCAAAGAACCTTATTTTTATTTCATCTCCAAATCCTCTATCAATTTTACATTAAAAAGATTATCAAAGGAACGGCATAGATATACCTCGCCTAAAATGCCCGTCATAAATGAGAGAAAGCCAAACGTCGTGGTTCCTGATGTGGAAACTTTAAATCCTAAATATGCTGTGGTAGTATCCAAGAAGTCCGTGAGGTGGAGAGAATCCGAGAAGAGGCTTATACTCTCAGAAAACTTCACAAGATTCTTGGTAATATATTTGTATCGTTCTTTGAGTCTCCCAAATATGCGATCAGGTTATGAGAAGTTTAAGAGCTGGGTGTCGAAAATTCTTGGATATATTTGGGACCTCAAGAGAATCACAAAAGGTCAAGCTTTAAGGACTATTATGCTCTCGTTGGCGATAGTTTCACATTTCAGTCCAGCGATGTTTTCAGGAGCGTTAGCCCAAGGGATACACTTTGTCGGGATTCTTCGATAATAGGTGCGCACATGCTCAAGTCCCAGCTCATTTCCCATTTCCATGATAATTTGGTCCGTTGGCATTTTAACTCTGCTGACAGTCCTGTTCCCTATGACTATGCACGCATAGCCATTTTCCCTAAGAACCCTTGAAAGTTCCGACAAGCATTCCCATAGCTCTGAGAAAAAAGCCTCAGTTTCTTCTGCCCTTTTTACGCTCCTTTTAACTATTTCTTGCAGAGTTTCATCGAGGATTTTAGATCGAACATTCCGGGATTTGAATTTAACAAACGCTCCTCCCAAGGAAGCCTTATCAACATCTCTCACGTCCCTTTCTTCAAATCCTAACCATAACGAAGAATAACGTGAGAATTGCCCGTATGCTACTGTAGTTCTGCTGTCGCCGTAGGGCGGAGAAGTCACTATTAAGTCAACAGATCCCGACTTTAAGGGGATGCGCCTTGAGTTTCCTCTAATCACAATCGAACGAGCTACATCGCCCTGCTCGCACCTTGCATAAAACTCCCTCATACCCTCGATTCCAGCCTTTACGTTTTTTATAAATTCCTTAAATGCATCAGGGTTAAACCGCTTTATCTCCTCTTCAGACATCCTATACAGCTTATATTCGCCGCTCCTGCATAATGAAACACTTCTCACGGTCTTAGAAAAGCAAACGTAGAAAAAATCCCGCACATCCTGCCCTCTAAGCGCATCTATGGCGTTCTTGATGGCTGTGAGCTCCTCAACCGTTTTCGCCTTGAACCAATAGTTTACGTTGTAGAACCTGGGAAGCTTTTCTTTATTGACGCTTATCCTTTTCAGCTTCTTCCGCACCTCGCCAAAGGCGTTGTTGAGAATTTTTGGAGAGATGGGTGTTGTCTTCACTTTCGCTATCAGACAAGCTAACGGATTTATGTCAATGCCTACGGAGTGCCGTCTCAGTATTTTTGCCTCTGCCAAGACGCTCCCGCTACCGCAAAAAGGGTCCAGAACCACGGCACCCCTCTCAGAATACTTTTCTATCAGCCTTCGTGCTATCTGGGGAATCATCCTTGCAGGATAAGGGTGAATCACATGTATGTGCTCTTGCGTGTTTGCGTCCTTGAACGTCCAATCCTCCAAACCCTTTAAAGTGGTCTGAACATGCATTCCTACCTTTTGTTCTCTTCTCCCTACTTGATACTTTTCCCTTAGAGGCGGCGATGTAACGGAATGCTTATCCGCCGCCAGTTCCAATTTAACGTCAAATGTATCTAACGAAAGAAGAAGAACGAATTTACGACGGGGAGGCAGGCGAGAGTCTAAGGAAAGCAATGGAAATTCTCGTTGCGCTCGGGGATATAAACGAGGCGCCTCATTTAATCCCAATAAAAAGCGCACATGTTTCGGGGGCTTCGTATAAAACCATAGGGGACGCCTACGAGTTTGTCGAGAGCCTTGACGCAAGAGTGAAGGTGCAGACAACACTCAACCCTATCGGAATGGACAAGGAGCGCTGGCGGGAGCTGGGCGTCTCCAAAGAGTTTGCACTCAAACAGATGAAGGTTCTTAAGGCTTACGAGAAGCTCGGCGTGCTTCCGGAGTGCACCTGCACCCCCTACTTAATCGGATACGCTCCGGAGCGTGGCGAGCACATCTCGTGGGCAGAGTCCTCTGCCGTCATATACGTGAATTCCGTCTTAGGCGCGAGAACGAACCTTGAGGGGGCGCCGTCGGCGCTCGCCGCCGCCCTCGTCGGTAAGACGCCACTCTACGGCTTACACCTCGACGAGGAGCGTGCGCCGAGCATCCTTTTCGATGTAGAGTGCGAGCTTTCCGACGCCGCCGAATACGGGGCGCTCGGCTACCTCGTCGGGAAAATTGCAGATGACAATATTCCCTTCTTCAAACTAAAAACGATGCCGAATGCCGACGATCTAAAGGCACTTTCGGCAGCGCTCGGCGCAACAGGTAGTGTCGGCATGTTCCATGCTGTCAAGGGCGAAAAAGGCATAACTCCCGAAGCTCTCTCCTACGAGAAGCCTTCAGAGGTTGTGGAAATAGAGAAGAAAGATATAAAAGAGTTTTTTGATGCTTCAATACCCGAGGACGCCGTTCTTGCCTTCGGCTGCCCTCATTGCTCTACGCAAGAGCTTCGTGAGCTTTGCAGGCTTCTACGCAGCGTTAAGTCCAAGCATGAAGTTTTCGTATTCGTCGCAAGACGGCTCGCAGAGCGTGAGAACGCGGCAATAAAAGAGTTGAAGCGGCTCGGCGTAAGAGTTGTCTGCGATACGTGCATGGTGGTCTCGCCGGCGTTCGAGCGCTTCTCCTGCATAGCCACGAACTCCGCAAAAGCGTTCAGATACGTGCCGAGCATGTGCGGCGCGAAAGCTTTATTAGTGAAGACCTCAAACATTTCAAGATGTTTCGAAATATAGGAGGGAGGGATGCGAGCCGAGGATGCTGAGCTTCTGGAATTTGTGGTCGGAAACCCGCTCGTTAGGTCTTTATTGAGGTTGCTGGATGCAGAGTGCGAGTGTGGCAAGAGGCTGAATGTCGCCCTCGATCTGTACGTCGGTGAACTAGAAAATGCCTGCGTAAAATGCAGAGCTGCAGCCTCAATAATCTCCAGAATCTTAAAAAGAGGCGGCAAGGCGCTCGGCATGGACGAGGACGCCGTGCGCGAGCGCTTTAAAGACAAGCACTGGCGCAAAGGCTTGATTTGCGTCCTCAGGGGCATTGAGAAGTTCGGCGTGCGCCGCCCCTTCGTCCCGGGCTCGCCGTTCCTCGTCGTTTGGGATTTCACATACAAGTGCAACTTGCGGTGTAAGCACTGCTACGCCGCCGCCCCCTACCCTCGAGCCTCAAAAGAGCTGAGCACCAGAGATGCGATGCTCGTCGTGGACAAACTTGCAGACGCCGACGTTCCTATCCTCGCATTCTCTGGGGGCGAGCCGCTGATGCGTAAAGATTTCTTTGATATTGCAAGCTATGCGGCGGATAAAGGCATGTATGTGGGCGTCGCCACGAACGGCACGCTCATCAGCGAAGATGTTGCCGCTCGCATGTGCGATGCTGGCGTGAAGTTCGTCCAGATAAGTCTCGACGGCGCCAGCGCAGAGACGCACGATGCGTTCAGGGGCGTGAGCGGCGCGTTTGAAAAGACGCTTGAGGGCATTAAGAACGTGGTCGCCGCCGGCGGCGACATCTTCGTAGATGTCTCCACGACGATCACGAGGTTCAACATCGAGGAGGTGCCCAAAATCATAGAGCTTTGCGACGAGCTCGGCGTGCGCTGGTTCATGGGCTTCAACTTTGTGCCTTCGGGGCGGGGCGTCGAGATCGTGGAATACGACCTCAGCCCCGAGGAGCGGGAGACGCTCCTGAACACGCTTCTTGATAAAAGGGATGAGCTGCAAGCCCGGGGCAGCAGCTTGGATGTATTAACGACGGCGCCGCAGTACGCAAGGGTCGCCCTCCAGAGGCTTAAGGGCGATGAAGAAGAAATCCTCGTTCCGACACACTTCTATAACCCTCGGCTCTCCGGTAAATTGCAAGGGCTTGCGGAGTTCATCGGCGGCTGCGGCGCCGGACGCTGCTACATAGCTGTCGAGCCCGACGGCACGCTCATGCCCTGCGTCTTCTTCAAACTGCCACTCGGAAACATCATGAAGGTGGACTTCGAGGAGTTCTGGGCGAGTAACGAGATTTTAAACGACCTCAGGGACCGCTCGAAGCTCAAAGGACACTGCAGCGTCTGCAAGTTCCGCTATTACTGCGGGGGGTGCCGTGCCCGTGCTTACGGCTACACCGGCGACTACCTCGCCGGCGACCCTGGCTGCATACTTAATAGGTGAGAATATGCGGGTCATGCTCGTCCAGCCGAACTCCGCTTCCGTCATAAAATCGGTGCTCGGCACGACCGGCGTGCCCCTTGGCTTGGCATACTTGGCAGCGACGCTCAGGGACGAGCATGATGTGAAAATAGTGGATGCTCTGACGCTGGATTACACGCTAGATGACCTTCGCCGTGAGTTTAAGAAGTATGAGCCCGATGTCGTCGGCATAACTACGACCACTCCTGCCATCTATGACGCTTACGCCGTTGCAAGACTGGCGAAGAAGCTTAACCCCGAGGTCAAGACCGTCATGGGCGGTCCGCACGTAACCTTCACGGCGGAGGAGACGCTTGCAGAGTGCGATGCTATTGACGTCGTCATCAGAGGTGAGGGCGAACTCACACTTAAAGAGCTTCTGAGCGCTTGGAAGCGGGAGCTGCCGCTGAAGAACGTTAGCGGAATAACGTTCAGGCATAAATCTGAAATAAGAAGCAACGAGCCACGCCCGTTCATGAAAAATCTCGATAAGCCCCCGTTTCCGGCGTACGACCTGCTACCCATGGGAAAATACGAAATTTCCGGACACAGGTTCGGCAACGTGATGACGAGCCGCGGCTGTCCGTTCAAATGCATTTTCTGCGCATCATCAACGCTATTTGGCAAGAAATGGCGAGCTCGCTCGCCGGAGAACATCATTGAGGAGCTCAGATTGCTTAGGGACGAATATGGCATCCAAGAAATAGAGTTCTTGGATGACACCTTCACTCTCAGTAAGAAGCGTGCTGAGAGGATATGCGACCTGATGATAAGGGAGCGTTTGGAAATTTCATGGAGCTGTTCCTCCCATGTAAACACGGTAAGCAAGAAACTTGCGGAGAAGCTGAAAAAAGCGGGGTGCCATAGCGTTTACGTCGGCGTGGAGTCGGGCTCGCAGCGCATCCTTGACATCATCGGAAAGAATACCACGCTCGAAAAGGCTGAGCGCGCCGTCAAAACCTTAAAGGAGGCAGGACTGAACGTCCTTACATCTTTCATCATCGGCGTCCCCGGCGAGACCGTAAGCACGATAAAAAGCACAATAAAGCTCGCAAAGAAGCTAAAGCCTACATACGCACAGTTCACGCTGTGCACGCCATTCCCAGGAACGAAGCTCTTTGAGCTCGCTCTAAAAAGGGGACTGCTGCTCACGAAGAACTGGGCGAAATACACGACGTTGGAGCCTGTAATGAACATCCCTGGAATGACCGCAGAGCAGCTGAAAAAATGGCTTCGTAAAGCATACTTGAGTTTTTACTTACGCCCCCGTTTCCTGCTCGAACAGATATTGCGTAGGAGGTTCTTCGTGCTCAAAAAAGCTTTATTAGGAACTTTGGAATATCATTGATGACAGGGGCAAGAGGAGAGAAATATGGTAGAGATAGTATTGACGGCTGACAAAACGTTAATGTCTGATTACCATAGGGGGGAGTTTTTGGGCTTTGCCGCATGTGCTCCCGCCGCAATCCCCGAATACATCTATGAAAAATTATTTTGCCCGCCGGCGCCCGTGGATGACGATGGTATTTCTGCAAAGTTCGCGCCTTGCGGCTTACGCCGGATAGAGGCGGCACTCCTCGAAAACGGCTTTTCCCGAGATGAGGTCGTAGTTGTCCATCCTGACATGTTGAATCGAGCTGTGGACAAGCGGACAAAAGTTCTCGGCGTCTCGACGAACGACCCTCTCGGACTTGGTCCGGCATCCTCGACGTTCTCGAACCTCGCCGGCAAGGAGCCTTTCAACGCAATATCCTTTAGACGCTTGATGCGGAATCCCGTCATCCGAAAGCACCAGCTTAAGGTCATCGTCGGCGGTCCGGGGGCGTGGCAGCTTGAAGACGAACGTATCAGGATGAAATTCGGTATAGACTGCGTGCTCGTGGGTGAGGGCGAGCTCGTGGCGCCTGAGCTTTTTAAAAAGGCAGTGAACGGCGAGGAGCTGCCGAGATTCGTGCACGGTGAGGTCGTGCCGCTTGAAAAATTCCCAAAAATCAAAGGAGCGACTGTGAACGGGCTTGTTGAAATCGCCCGCGGTTGTGGGCGCGGTTGTAAGTTCTGTAACCCGACAATGCTAAAGTTCCGATGCCTACCGCCCGAGCACATCTTGGAGGAAGTGCGGCTGAACTTGCGGAAAGTCGGACGGGTCTTGCTACACGCTGAGGACGTGCTCCGTTATAAGGCAAACGGCGTCATCCCGAACGAACAAGCGGTCATTGAGCTTTTTGAGGCAGTGAAGCGGCTCTACATTGAAGAGAACCGCCCGCTAGACATCGGAATTTCACATTTTGCCTTCGCATCCGTCGTTGCGAAGCCCGCCCTCGTGAGCGAACTCAGTGAGATAATGGAAGTTGGCACGAAAGAAAATCCGTGGGCTTCTGGGCAGACCGGTATCGAAACCGGTTCGGAACGACTCGTAGAACTGCACATGCAGGGCAAAGTGCGCCCCTTTAAACCCGAAGAGTGGCGAGAGGTGGTCCTTGAGGCGCACGAAATTCTTAAGGAGAATTATTGGGTGCCGTGCTCGACGCTCGTCATGGGCTTGCCGAGGGAGGAGGCGAAGGACGTTCTCAAGACGCTTGAGCTAATTGAGGACCTACGGGGGTATAAGTCTTTAATAGTGCCTCTGTTCTTCGTGCCGATTGGGAATTTAACTGCTGAGAGCTTTTTCACGATGAAGAAGATGCTGCCTGAGCATTGGATGCTGTTTGCAGCGTGCCTGAAGCACGATTTCAGGTGGGTCTATACGCTCATCGATGAGTATTTTGGGATGACGAGGGTTGCAGCGCCGAGAGCCGCCACAATCAAACTCTTCACTAAATACATGGAAAAGAAACTCAAACCCTACATAAAAGACATGGAGCAGGGCTTGAACCCGCTGGAGTCGTGATTTCCGCGATGATGTCTTGGAGAATGAACAAAAAGAAAAGTTCCCGATGCTTGCTGGGAGGAGGCAGGTATGTCTCTCTTGCAGCCCTAACGTAGCAAGCCGAAAGTTTTAAGTTCTTACCCCTGCAACATCAAACTGCATAGCGGCCATAGCGGTAGGGAAACACCCGGACCCATCCCGAACCCGGAAGTTAAGCCTGCCTGCGTTCCGTGTTGTACTACGGTGCGCGAGCCCGTGGGAAGCATGGATCGCCGCTATGCCCCTCCTCCCTTCTTACTAAAAAGCGGGGCTATAAATCCTAATTTAACAAGCCTCACAATACCATTACCAAGGTTCAAAGCCCCTAACGAGCGCCCTGAGGAGCATCAGCACCGGTATGATTTCGAGGCGTCCGACCCACATGTTGAAGATGATAACTATTTTCCCTAAGTAATGCAGGTGCGGGCTTGCGAGACCTGTAGAGAGCCCGACGTTGCTCTGCGCCGATACGACTTCGAAGACGACGTCGCTTATGTCGAAGGGCGGCGGGGCGACGTGCGATAGCACAATCACGCCGACGAGCAAAAACAAAAACCACAACAAAGTCACGAAACACACCTCCATTAGTATCCTGCTGGCTTCCTTCTCATCCAAAGCCCGCTCGCCGAGTCTGAAGTATGTGACTGCGGTTTTCGGCAGCAACATTCTTCGGAACGACCAGCGAAGGCTGCTGAAGACGACTGCCGCTCTCAACAATTTTATACCGCCAGCGGTCGAGCCTGCGGCGCCGCCGACGAGCATCGCCGCTGCCAGTATTAATTTCGCGCCCGGCGTCCACGAGCAGATATTTGCTGTTTGGAAACCGGTGCACGTCAGCCCCGAGACCAGTTGGAAGATGGACTCTCGAAACGCCGCCGATAGCGAAGATGCCCATGCCGACAACGCCGACAGCGACGACAACGCCGACAGCGGCGGCACGCCCGCAACTTCAAGCAGGAGCGGCAACAGCAAGACAAAAATCAAAAAGAAGAGCCAGCGGCACTGCACGTCCTTAAAGAACGCCTTAAGCTCGCCGCTGAGCACTTTGTAATGTATGAGGAACGGCAGGGCGCCCAAAATCATTATCGGGAGTAGCGCAAGCTCCACCCGGATATTGTCGTAGGCACCAATGCTTCCCTTCACTACAGAAAAGCCGCCTGTGCTTATCCCGGTCATCGTATGGTTTATTGCCGCCCAGAGCGGCATGCCGCAAAGCCAGAGTAGTGGAACGCCGACGAGCGTGGAGCCGAGGTAAATCCACCAGATTGTCCGCACTGTCGAAACGACGCTTGGCTTTATTTTCTCCTCTCGGGCTTCGGACACGTAAAGGTGGTAAGAGGCGGTCCCCGGTCTCGCGAGGACCGAGAGCATTAATACAATAACGCCGACGCCCCCTACCCACTGCATCAGCGAACGCCAGAACTGGAGCGTCTTCGGAAGCTTCGACGGCTCCAGAATCATCGTAAGTCCAGTGCCAGTCCAGCCGGACATCGCCTCGAAAAATGCATCGAGAAAGCTCATCCCGCAACACGCAAACGGCGTCGCACTCACCAACGCCAGCAACAGCCAAGAAAGGGCGGCGCACACCATTGCATGTTTCAGCTCTGTGTCTCCAGCTCTCCTAAACGCAAACCTGAGCAGGGCGCCGGCGGCAAGCACGCCGAGCGCCATGCCCAAAAACGGCTTCATGAGGTAAAATTCGTCAAAAACTACCACTACCACCAACGGCAACAGCATGACGCCGCCCGCCACCTCAAATATGCTGCCCAAATCCCGCAGGACAATCTTTGCGTTTCTCATGCCCCGCCGCCGCCACCTGTCTAATTGAGCAACTCATAATTAAAAGGAGAACGGTTACGATTAACGATGAACAGACGGGCGAGGTTTTGTGCCGAAGTATGCCCAATATGCAAGAGGGCACGGAATAGGAAAAAAGGCTTGGCATACTGGTTTGTAAAAAATATAGACCATAAGATATGCCCGTTCTGCAGGGCTTACGAGCGGGAGTTTGGGAAGCCCGCTTACGAGTAAGCGCCTGCTTACCATGCCTCTCGCAGAAAGCCTCGCAGGGCGGGGATGAATGCGAGGGGTATGGAGGGCGGTAGCGATGAAGCGTGCATAATTCATCTTCCCCATACTCGTATCCCTTTATAAGTATAAGGACATAAATAATCAATGGCGGCGATAAAGCGGACAAACACCTTCAACCTGAATCCGGGTAAAGAGGAAGAAGCGATACTGCATGAATGGGCAGATAACTGCTCTCGAATGTATAACGAGATAAACTATAAACGCAGAAATCATTCTTCAGCGGCGAGTTTGACTGGAATACCGACGAAGAATATCACAAATATAAGAAGCTTATAGGTTCCGCAACAGCCCAGCAGATAATAATTA
>NZ_JBMXYC010000015.1:0-26602 GCF_053996935.1 Candidatus Alkanophaga liquidiphilum | reverse complement strand
TAATAAGGAAAGCAATCCCGGAAGCGTTTGCGGACGGGATAGAGGGTGTGGGTTGCACCCGGTGCGATGGACAAAGGATGACATCGCACGAAGCATTTTGAGCTTTTCGGCTCAAAATGCATAACCTAGAACTTCAACGAACTGGGAGTAATGGGAGCCATCCACGTCCTCGACGAACTAACGGTGAGCAAGATAGCAGCGGGCGAGGTCGTAGAGCGCCCGGCGTCCGTCGTTAAAGAGCTTATCGAGAATTCCATAGATGCTGACAGCCGCCGCATAAGGGTCGAGGTCGAGAACGGCGGCAAGGCCCTCATAAGGGTGACGGACGACGGCGTCGGGATAAAAAGCGACGACGTCGAACTCGCCTTTGAAAGACACGCTACGAGCAAGATAAGAAAAATAGAGGATTTGGAGGATTTGCGGACGCTTGGCTTCAGGGGCGAGGCTTTGCCAAGTATCGCCGCCGTTGCAAGAGTCGAGCTGCGGACCCGCCATGAGAGCGAGGCGTTCGGCACGTATCTGCGTGTTGAAGGTGGCAGAATCAAAGAACACCGCAGGATAAGTTGGGGCGGCGGCACGAGCGTCACCGTCAGAGGTCTCTTCTTCAACGTTCCCGCAAGGCTTAAAAGCATGAAATCCGTCACCACCGAACTCCGTAACATAATAGACGTCGTTACGAATTACGCCATCATCAACCCAAAGATAAAATTCGAGCTTTTCCACGACGGCAAGCTCTCGCTCAAAACGCTCGGTAGTGGGAAAATGTTCGACATCATCGTCACAATTTTCGGCAAGACCGTCGCAAAAGAACTTTTAGAGATTTCATATTCCTCTGACGCCGTCACCGTCGAGGGCTACATAAGCAAGCCCACCGCCGAAATACTTGGAAGAACCTTTGTTTATGTTAACGGGCGTTTCGTCCGTAACGATTTAGTAGAAAGCGCCGTGCGCAGCGGCTACGGCTCGCTGCTGCCTAAAAACTCCCGTCCTTTTGCGATAATTTCGTTGAGGCTGCCGCCGAGGGACGTCAACGTGAACGTGCACCCGAGAAAAACAGAGGTGCACTTCTACAAGCCAAAAGCGATTAAGGCAGCAGTGGAAGCAGCGGTCTCGGCGACACTGCGCGAGAGCGACCTCGTCCCAAGAATAACGGCGGAAGTCGGCGGCGCCGCCGCTGCGAGAGCTGCAGCTACCACGCTTGAGCTGAAAGCTGCGGGGAGCAGAGCCGCAACGCCTAAAGGCACGCAAATGCCCCTTGAACTCGACGAGAGCGTCGAGGCGGCGCAGCACGCAGACGCCCCTCTTGACGTCCAGACGTTCCCCCTCTACCAAATTCACGATAGCTACATCATCGCACAAGGCGGGAGAGGCGACATTTTCATCATCGACCAGCACGCCGCCGCCGAGAGGATAAATTTTGAAAGGCTGCTTGAAGAGTATCGGTCAAGGAAGCTAAGGAGTCAAGAGTTGATAAGGGCTTACGTGCCGAGGCTCACGCCGCAGCAGCTCTGCATGCTTGAGGAGAATATGGAAGCGCTGCGCAAGATGGGCTTTGAGATTGAGAAGTTTGGGGAAGACTCCGTCGTGATAAGGGCGGTGCCCGCTGTCCTTCAAGTAAGAGAGGAGGAGGTAGTGAGTGTAATAGAGCGTTTGGTAGAGCATTTGAGGGAGAGCGCTGGCAAAGGCGACGTCGGCGAGAGCGAGTTTTTAAAAGCGATTTTCAGCACCGCCGCCTGCGTCTTGAGCGTCAAAGCCGGCGAGAGGCTCTCTTACTCACAGATGCGTGAAATCGTCGAGGGGCTCAAAAAAGCAAAGGTCCCCTACACCTGCCCACACGGACGTCCGACGATGCTGCGGCTCAGCTTGAAGGAGCTTGAGAAAAAGTTTAAGAGAGCGTAGCCTATTTAATTTCATGAAAGTTCTTCTGGACGGCGAGGAAGTGGAGGCAGAGCGGGGCATAACCGTCGGCGAGCTTCTGAGGAGTCTTGGGAAAAGTGTGGCGGAGGGTATGCTCGTTGCCGTGAAGCTTGGCGAGAAAGAGTTAGAAGCAAGACGCTTCGTTTTCGACACCGACAAGGGGGTCTTCGTCTGCGAGATGGATTTTAAAGGGTGGGCGCCACAGCATAAAGCATGGGAGGGCGCCGTGGTTGCCTGGGTCGAAGACAACAAAGTGGTCATAGGGCCTGTGAAGTTCGATGTGCGGATGCAGGAAACCGCTAAAGAGGTGCGGCGGAAGAAGGGGGATGTTTTCATTCTTAAGAGCAGCCCGACAGCCGAAGATGCTTTCCTTTGCATCTCGCTTTCCGAGCACAAGGGGCTCTCTTTGGTTCCTGAGGGCGTGGAAAACGGAGGTATAGGAAAGGTGGTGATGGGCTTCTCAGTCGTAAAAGAGCTAAGCAAAGGCGACAGCATAAGAACGGTAGAAGCAGAGCGGAGAACGGAGCGGGTGGTGGAGAAGATAACGCTTGGGACGGCCGTGAAGGAAAATATGAATATCCTCACGAGGTTGAGGGTGAAGCTCTCTAAGGAAGCAAAAATATCGGCGGAGGCGCTGTTTTCATACTTAAAGCTCAAAGGTGGAGTTTTCGTCGTGGACGAGGCGACACACACATATTTAAGGGCGGAGACGCCGCTGGCACTCTTTGACCTTGTGCCTGAGAACAACGAGGAATACCGGCAGCGGGGCGCCGTCTGCATAAGGAACGAGGGGGAGCGGGTGGGCTCCATATACCTATACAAGGAGGACAGGATGCCGAACTCGGCGTTAAACAATATAGGCGTCGTAGAAATGGGAACAGAACTCCTGGACGTTGCGGGCGTCGGCGATAGGATTCTCGTGGAGACCGCTCCGAAGCACGTTTTCGTCTTGGGCAAAACGCAAAAGGACGCTGCGCTCATGCTCGAAGAGTTGGGGCTCTCGCAGGAGAGAATAGGCAATACGAGCGACGATGCCATTGTAGTGGCGCAGCATCCGCATTACACTCTGGAAGCCTATGAGACGGGCGTCGTGAGGACTGAAGGCGTTCCCGCCGACAGAATAATCTACGTGGAGCTTTTCGAGAGGGAGGCGCCAAGTAGCATAGATTACTTCAAAAACGCCACAGGATTATACCGAAACTTCCCGATAGGGAAGCTTACAATCCTCGCAAGCACCGAATCTATGGTTCTTTTCAGGGGCGCCGAGAGGAAACGCGCAATAATTCCTGAGAACATGCCCACTGAGAAAGTGGAAGCAGGCACAATAGGCGTGACTAACATGAGCCGTCCCGGCTATGGCATGATAGGCATACGATTGGAGGCAAGCGACCAATACGGACCGACAGGCGAGCCCTTCGAGTCCACGAACATCATAGGAACCGTGAGAAGGGGGTTAGAAAACCTGAAAGGGAAAAAGAAGGGCGACGTGTGGTTAATAGAGATGGCATAGGCAGCTCCACTTCGCCTTCGTGAGCAAAGGAAAATATATATAATCTTAATGCATTAGGATTATCTTAACGAGCCACAAGGAGGATGCAGATGAGCGAGGAGAAGGAGGTTTTTCTGATAGTAGAAAACATAGGTATTACCTTTAAGGACGTGCCCGTCCTCGAAGGTATAAACTTCAAAGTGAAAGAGGGGCAGGGCTTCGGCATCCTCGGGAAGAGCGGTTGCGGCAAGACCGTGCTGATGAACATAATACGGGGCATCCCAGAATACAAGCCGACTACTGGGCGTATCATCTTCAGGGTCGCCGCCTGCCAGAACCCGGAGTGCCGCTGGGTCGAGCCGCCGAGCAAGAAAGGGCAGAAGTGCGAGAAGTGCGGCTCGGAGCTCAAGCTTGAGGAGGTTGATTACTGGAAGGCGCTTGAGGAGAAACAAGTCATCGGACGCCGCATCTATGACCGGATAGCGCTGATGATTCAGCGGACGTTCGCCCTGTTCGGCGAGTCGCCGGTCATCGTGAACGTGCAGGAGGCGCTTGCGGACGCCGGCGTGCCGAAGCACCTCCAGATGCCGAGGGCTATGGAGATTTTGAAGAAGGTAAAGTTGCTGCACCGAGCGACGCACATCGCACGAGACATCAGCGGCGGCGAGAAGCAGCGGACGGTCTTCGCCATGTGTCTCGCCAAGAACCCGATCTTGTTCCTTGCGGACGAGCCGACGGGCACCCTCGACCCAATAACCTCGCAGGCGGTCCACGACTGCATGCTCGACGCACAGAAAGATGGCATCACGATGCTTGTGACGTCACATTGGCCCGATGCGCTTGTTGCGACCACCTCCGAGTCAATACTGCTTGAGAAGGGCAAGCAGGTCGCCGGTCCAGGACCCTCTGCTGAGATTCGAGATAAGTTCATGGAGACTTTCGAGATGCCGCCCATCGAGCGGCGGAAGTGCGATAACCCGATTATCAAGGTTGAAAAGGCACGAAAATACTTCTACACCTACGATAGGGGCTTGATAAAGGCGGTTGATGACGTTGACCTCACAATCTACGAGGGTGAGATTTTCGGGCTCGTCGGTGTTTCCGGCAGCGGGAAGACCACGCTCTTCAAGATGATTGCCGGACTGATACAACCATCACGAGGGCGTATTCTGATAAGGCTCGAAGACGAGTGGATTGACCTGCGGGAGCTTGGACCTGAGGGCAAAGGGCGGGTCACGCCATACATAAGCATGCTGCATCAGGTCTACACGGTGCATCCGAACCTGAACGTGTATGAGAACCTCGCGGGCGCCTTGCCCTATGATCTGCCGTCGGACGTGCTTGCTGATAAGATATATGCGACGATGCGAGCCGTCGGCTTTACCGACGACGAGACAGATAAGATTCTCTACGCATACCCGGACATGTTGAGCGAAGGCGAGCGCCACCGCCTTGCATTTGCGAGAGCACTCATGACCGACCCGAAAATCGTGCTGCTTGACGAGCCAACAGGGACTGCGGACCCGTTGACGAGACTTGAAATCGTGAAGTCCATCAAGAAGGCGCGGGATACGCTCGGGCAGACTTACATCATCGTGTCGCACGACATGGACTTCATCGATATGGTCTGCGACCGCGCCGCCCTGATGCGCGTTGGGAAAATCATCGTGGAGGGCGACCCTTCCGAGGTCGTGAAAGTGATGCAAGAGGTCGAGACCCCTCTCGGCATTTAACCCTTTTCTTCATTTTTCTTAATTCTACCCCCACGAATCTTGGACGAATTTGAGCATTCTATACCTTTTTTTCAAAATAAATAGCAGATATTTGAAATAAATTAACTCATATCTGAAACTTAACTTGCAACATAGGCAAAGGTTATTATACGCCTTCGGCAAACGAATTGTCGGGGGTGGTTTCAAGGTGCCTATAGACAGAATACTAAGCGACATGCTGCGGCGAATAGATGGGGCAATAGCTATCGGCATTATCGGATATGATGGCATTATTGTGGAGCATGTCACTAATGACCCAAGCTTCAACCCCGAAGTCGCAGCCGCCGAAGCTAACACGTCGTTGATTACTGCAAAGAAAACCATGGAGAACTTCGGCGGTGGGAATGTCATTGATATCCTCATAACTGCAGAACGTGTCATGTTTTATCTGCGCCCTCTGAACAAAGATTATTGGTTGGGAGTATCCCTTGACCCCAATAAAGCAAACCTTGGAAAGCTCAGATTAGAAGTTAAAAAGGCAGTGCCCATGCTTCAGAGAGAAATTTCATGATGACTCCCTCCTCCCTTCTCTTTTTCTTTTTTGACTCTTTTTAAAAGGCGAAGAGCATGGAATTGCCCACTGGAGAATTTGTGCGGCGAGATATGAATTTAGAAGAGTTAGAACTCAAAAATGTGATACAAGAGTTAAGTAGGGAGAAGTTTGACGGTTATATCAGAATTTCCATATTTATTAGCCCTGGGATGTATAAGGACCGTTATTTACTCTTCGAAAGGGGCAGGCTGATAGGCTGCGAGGTGGACGCCGAAGATGGGACTAAATACGGGGAAGCGGCGTTAGAAAGTATATTCGATTTTGAAGGGAAGAAGGGCTACGTGGACATAGCTCGTCTTGAAAAGCTGGAGTTGGAGGCTGCGAAGGAATGGAACAAAAATGCTATCTTAAAAGAGAGCAAGCGGCTTTTTGGCGATATAAGCGTGTTCGAGCTTATGGCGAGTCCCGACAAGGATGTTTACGTTAAGGGCGAGCAACTTGCCCTCAAGGTTGAAATAGATGCAGAAGCAGATGGCGTTTTCGACGTTTCTGTGAGGTTTGAGACTGAAGGTGAGAGTGTTGAGTTCGAAGACAAATTGGAGGTCAAGCGGGAGCATGCCGAAAAAGAGTTCAGAATACCTATAAAATCCGCAGGGACTGGTAGGATTTCAGTAAGTGCGCACCCTACGGGCTTAGAGGAGAAGAGAAAGGTTGTGGAGCGAAGTGTCATAATAAAAGCCGACGAGGGAATCAACGAGAGCATAAAACGCATTAAAGCCCTCACGGAGGATGTGAAAAAATTGAAGGAAAGAATAAAAATGGATATAAAAGAGAGAATAATCGCAGAGGGGCTCTCGCATCTTGTAATCGAAGAAGAAGTAAGGAACTTCATTGAAGAAATGATAAAGGAGCTGGAAAAGCAATATAAGATGAAAATCCGCAGTTTTGTCGTCAATGTGGACGGGAAAAAGGCAAAAATCTCGTTGGAATACTCACCGAGAGCATTCAGACGTGTGCCTGCGTCGAAAATAGAAGCAATGGTCGCTGCGGAGGTAAGTGAAAAATTCGGGCTTGACGTGGAAATCAAAGCGAAACGCATCTAACGGAATGCATTCAACCTTTTAAGCCTTTTCAGCTCATCGATGCTCCTTAGCAGCTTGCGCGCCTCCTCGTCTGAAAATTCAGTCCTTGACTTTATCCTGCTGATCTCCATAGTAAGGAGTCGTATTTTCACATACATCACTGAGATGATGATAAGGGAGATGGCAAGTGCTATGCCGAGCATCACTTCCATGGCGCCCACTTCCTCACCCCCACAAGAGGCAACTTTCTCGCCTTTTTCACCTCAGCCTTCTTCATCTCGTCGCCGAAAACCGCTTTTATCAGCTTATTTATGAAACCCTCTTTCTTCGTGAGCTCTTCTTCTTCCGGCACGTATTCGCCGGCGAGTTTCGCTGCTATCCTCTTGAAAGAGCGGGCTGCTGGCGCCTCTGGGTTCCAAAGGACCAACGGTATTTTCATGGCTGCTGCCTTCCTGACATTTATATCCTCAGGGATTGTTTCTATAATCTTGACTTCGAGCAATTCGCTTATCTTGTCCCTCGTAAGCTCTATTTTCTCCCCGACCACCTTGTTCAGTATGGCATTCTCCACACGGCTCCCGACCATTTCAGCGACGGCTTTCGTCTTCAGCGCATCCACGATTGAAGGAATCTCTGGATTCACGACGAGGATGACCTCATCCGCAAGCGAAAGGGGCACGATTACTTCCTTACTCAGCCCCGCCGCCGCATCTATTATCACGAAATCATATTTCCCAAGGAGGTCGCTCATCACATGCTTTAAATGCTCAGGATTCGCCTTCTGAAAGCCTTTTATGGAAATGCCGCCGGGCACGATGTCCACGCCGCCCGGTCCTGTATATATTGCGTCGTCTATCTCCGCATCGCCCGCTAGGACGTCATGTAAAGTTCTCCTGTGCCCTCCGAAGTCCACGAGGAGCTCTAGATTCGCCATACTGACGTCACAGTCCATGACCAGTGTTTTATTGCCGAGCATCGCAAGAGCAGTCCCAATGTTAAGCGCTAAAGTCGTTTTTCCTGTTCCACCCTTACCAGACGCTATCGTATAGACCCTCACGCTTTTTCAATTTGTTTGTGCTGATATAAAATAACCCAAAACGGCAAGTTTTCTGAAAAAAATTGCTCATTCTACTTCAAAACATCTGTAAGGATGGCATCGCTAATGCAATTAAAGTTGATGAAGTAAAAGTTTTTAACGAGCTCTGCGAACGATATTAGGAATGACGAAGGGCGAGATAATAGCGGTAACAGGCAAAGGAGGAACAGGAAAGACGTTAATCTCGACGTTGCTCATAAAATTTCTGTCGGAGCGTGAGCGAATATTGGCGATAGATGCGGACCCGGCGACGAGCTTGCCGAGCGCGCTCGGCGTGCGTGTTCAGAAGACGCTCGGTGACGTCCGTGAGGAGATAGCGGCGCCGAGTCGGATTCCGGGTGCGGACTTACCTATAGATGTGCTCCTCGAACACAAGATAGACGAGATAATGGTGCGGACGCCTCGTTTCTCGCTAATCGCAATGGGGCGTTCTGAGGGTCCGGGTTGTTACTGCCTGATTAATGACATGCTCCGCCACTTCATAGACAAGCTCTCAGGACGCTTCTCGAAGGTCGTGGTGGATTGCGAGGCGGGACTCGAACATCTTAGCAGAAGAACCGTCCGTGATGTAAGCACGCTGCTCGTGGTGAGCGACCCGACCATCCGGGGTCTCGAGACCGCAAAGTCCATAAAAAACATAGCTGAAAAGCTTCAGATAAAATTTGACAGAATTTGCCTCGTGTTAAATAAAGTAACGAGCGAGCTGGACGCACTTGAGGGGAAAATAAAGGACACAGGATTGGAGCTTGTGGGGACCATTCCTGAAGACGAGGTGGTGAAAGAGTTCGACTTTGTGGGGAAGCCCTTGATAGAGCTACCCGACGATTCCAAGGTCGTGGCTGCGGTTTGTGATATTGTAAACGCTTGTTTTAGATGAGCTCTTTTTTCTTCAAATAGCCGCCGATGGCACCGCCGATGAGGCACAGGATTGCGGTCAGCAGCAAAAGCAGCAGCCACCATATAAACCGCAGTATTACGACGACAATGGCAAGGAGCCACATTATGGCTGTGATGAAGCTACCTCTGAGCACATCTATGGCGTCGCCGAACAGCGCTAGGAGTAGTATCGCAAAGATGCCGACGAAGAATCCAATTTTTGCACCTCGGGAAATGCTGTCGCCCGCGACGAGTCCTGCGACGAGCCCCGCAAGCACCGCCCCAAGTATGGGGATAAATCCAAGGAATACCATGACGAGAAGCCCTGTTATCACCGCAAGCACAAAGCGCTTCGTGCTCTCCTCCATGGACATGCATGGGGGCGTCAGAAATATAAGTCTATCGGGGATGCCGGGGGCGGGCTTCGAACCCGCGACCTCCCGATTATGAGTCGGGCGCCCTCACCCACTAGGCCACCCCGGCTCAATACTAATTACGCATCTTAATATTTTCTTCCATACCTTTAAGCTCCTTTTTCTGAGATTCTCTTTCTGGCTCCTCAAGAGCGTGAGCGAAAATTATTTATTTATTCATTTGAGATTTTTCACTGATAAAAATGAACTTATGGCCGTTGGTCGCCGGGCTTTTTAGCGTAATAGTCTTAGCGCCACTGCTGCATTCATTTACGCTATATCCGCTGGACGAGTGGTTCGCCGTGATTTTTGGCGCTGCATTCCTTTGGTGGGGCTACGTCATTGGCTCTTTTCAGTGAACCACTATCGGTTAAATCGATGGCATCTCTTATAGCTCGCTGTGAGGGATAGGGCCGTTCACAGCAGCCTTGCCCCACGGGATATGCCTAAAACCTGAAGGACCTGCTCAAAAAATATTACGGGTGGTATGAGGCGGTATAGTGACGTAGCTGTTGAGCGAGTCATCGAGCGTGCGGGATTCGAAAGCGATATCTTAACGTAGGGCGCTTCTCAAGGATGTTATACATTGAATATCCCGTACAGGTAGCATGCTTGGGTGAGCCTACTTACCCAAGTATGGGGCAGCGTGAGCCTATCCGTCGGCCAATACATGTAGCCACCGATGGTAGTAGAGACCCAGCCACACCAGCGCCTTTTCATCATCAAATGCGAAAGCAGCCACCCGATATATGTGCATATTCTCACCCCAAGCTCACAGCCATTGGTGAGGAAGCCGTGCGCCGGGTGTATGGGGCGGCACTCCCAACGTCCCCGGTAAGCGTAGTCGTAGTCCTGCTCCATGAAGGGATATCCGTGTTCATTCCTGATCAGGCGGTATTGCAGCGGATACGGAACGTGGTGGCGGACTAATCTCGGCAGTTCCTTCCACTCGCCCATGCCCCACACCGGAATTGGAGTCTTAAAGACCATGGCGTTGGGGAAGTTGCGGTGGTAGCGCCCCCGGGACTCTCTGCAGAGCAGCTCGCTCAGGACTCCAGGCCACGTCACCCTGCCAAGCCCGAAGGCTTTTTCATGCTTGAGCAATCTTGCAAAGTCGACACGCCGCCACTTCCGCAGGAAAATGTGCCCTAACATGTTCTCCCTGCCGGGGCAGCCCCGCCGCTCCTGAAAGTTCTCGTACTCTATGAACCGCAGCCGCTCTCCCAGCTCTGGGTGTTCGATTGTTGGGATATATAATTCTTCCAGCACCTTCTGAATCTCTGGCTTATCCCGGAATGCGCCTTCATTGTAATACGGCAGGCAATCAATCCCGTATTTCATGGCGGTATTTAAAATCCACTTTTTCCTCTTTTTCCAGCGCCGCCGTAGCTCTCGCATCCTCGGAGTCTTGTCTATCTGCTTCAACGCCCGCTTCGTCGGTCTGTATACCTCTTTGAGCCATTTAACCCCCTTCTCGTTCTCAGCCCTTATACGCTCCTTATAAAGCTTTTTGAGCGCCTTCTTTAGCTCTTTCAGCTTCTTTAGTTCTTCCTTATACTCCTCCACGCTTTTCAGCGGCACACGCTCCTTGTCGAACATGTAAGGATAAGTATGCCAGCGCCGCGCTTTGTAAAGCACACGGAATGGGTCTTCTATCACTTTTGGCTCCTCAATGTGGTCGATGCGCTCCTTAGCCTTCGGGTCATCCTTCAGCCGCTTTACCTCTTGAATTAGGAGCCAGACCGGGCGATGCTTGTATTTGCGCCACCGTATTTCGATCGGGAAGTGCCTGAAGAACTTCCAGTCTATTTTCACTTTTTTGAGCTCCGCCTTCTTCGCATTGAGGAGCGTCGGACGCTTCGCAACCCGAATGTTCGCCTTCAGCTTCTTAATATCCTTTTTCAGCCAGTACAACTCCTCCCAGAGCAGGATGATGCTGGGGTCGTAGAACGGACGCTGCTTCGCGATGACGCCGAGCCCGGCGAGGTGCCCGAGAACCCTCGGACCGACGCCGAAAGCCTTGTTGCTGAAGTAGCTGGAGCCCAAGTGGTCGAAAAGGGCGGTATAGTCGAAGGTCGAGTTGAGAAGGTTCTCCATCCGCCACTTCGTCGGACAATACGCATTCTCGGTGAAGTGGTAAAAGTAATCGCAATTCTTGTTGTAATATGCAATTACCGGATATACAGGTTCAGTAATCCTCGCCGGATATATGCCCAGGGGATGCACTGTGAACATCACGCCGCCGTGCAGCCACCCAAAAGTAACCGTAACGACTCCATTTTCCCCAGAGCAGAATCTTAGGTTAACAAGCTTGGCTAAGCGGTCCGCCCCGTCGAGCACCTGCGACAGACTCTGCTCCTCAATGTCAACCTGCCCCTGCCGCATGAGCATTTCGGCGGCTTCGCCGGCGACGGCGAGCGGCGTGTAGTATTCCTTGCCCTGTGCCTCGGCATCGGCGATGCGATGCCGCATCGTGTCTAAAATTTCGTTATATGTTTCAACAGCCACGGATAATGCGTCCTTCTTTTCCATCCATCGCCCTTTAATCATGATAATTTATTAATTTTTCGCATTGCTTCGTGACGGCGGCATTGATTAAATGCCAAACAAAAATAATCTGATGAGTTTACCAACGAACTTCTGGGCGGAACGGGACTTCTTTGACGGTAGAGCAGCACGTTCCTTCGTCGTCGTCCTGCGGACGACGGGCTGTCGCTGGCGTCGCTGCACGATGTGCGGCTACTGGCAGGAAAGTGGCACGCCACAGCCGCCAGAAGCCTTGGTTAAACAGTTCGAATTCGCAATTCACAAGCTGAAAGGACGCTGTGCGGAGTCTCCAGAAATCTTGAAGATTTACACCTCTGGCAGCTTCTTTGACGACGACGAACTTCCCTCAGCAGTGCGACTTGAAATTTTGAAAAAGGCAGCAGAGCTTGGCGTGCAGAAAGTGGTTGTGGAGAGTCGTCCCGAGTTCATCACGTCTGAGCGGGTGGGCGAGTGTGTTGAGCGTTTTGCGGGCTTGGAGGTCGCCATCGGGCTTGAAACCTCCGACGATTTCGTAAGAGAAAAGTTCATAAACAAAGGCTTTAGCTTTAAAGACTTCCTGCGGGCGGCGAAAGTTGTTAAAAGCGAAGAAGCGTGCCTCCGCACATACCTCCTGATGAAGCCGCCGTTTCTCACGGAGCATGCGGCACTGGAGGACGTTGTGCGGTCTGCGAGAGCCGTCACCTTTTCGGACGTGCTTTCTCTGAACTTGTGCAACGTGCAACGCAACACGTTTCTTGAAAAATTGTGGTGGGAGCGCCACTACCGCCCGCCGTGGCTCTGGAGCGCTGTGGAGGCTCTGAAGCGGATAAAAGAGTTTTACGAGGGCGTTTTGATTTCTGACCCGGTGGGTGCCGGCTCGCAGCGAGGGGCGCATAATTGCGGACGCTGTGACAAGAAAGTGGCGGCTGCCATCCGCCGTTTTTCCGTGACGCAGGACCTTAACGTCTTCGCTGAGATGACGTGCGACTGCGTAGAACAGTGGCTGAAGATTTTAGAGCTAGAAGAGTTTGTTTTTGGCGTCATTACCGATCACGACTGACGAGGTTTAACATGAGACGTGTTGCAAGACGTGGGACGAAACGTTTATATAGGATGAGCGCTCATAGGAGAGAGCCTGAGATGGTCGCTAAGAGCATCTGCGGGGGATTAGAGGCGTTGGGGACTTCGACGACGCCAAGGGGGCGTGCTACGCATGAAAGTGGTCTTACCCAGCAAGGTGCATTTCGAGAGGGTAAACATAAGCGTCTTAAGGGCTTTAGGTGCGATTTTAAACTTCTTCTACGAATTTTCAGATGTTTTTAAGCAAGGAACCTTTCCGCTTGTTCTCTGCTCTCTCGGCGACCTTCTCGCCGGCGTTTCTCTGGGCTTCATGATGGACATGTTACGACTTCTCCCCGGTCTCATGATATTAATACCGCCTGCGATAGACATGCGTGGGAACGTCTATGGCGCCCTCGGCTCCCGCTTAGGCACGGCGATGCACATCGGGGTGTTCACACCGAGTTTGCGAGAGGGCATCCTCCGCAAGAACTTGCAGGTATCGTTGCTCATCACGCTGCTGATGTCGGTCGTCCTCGGCCTCCTTGCAAGGGCTGTAGCCGTGCTTTTCGGGTTTAGAAGCATAAGTGTAGCAGCGTTTGTTGTAATCTCTGTCATCGGTGGTGTAATTTCAGGCGTCGTTCTCCTTTTCGTCGTCATTGCCCTTTCTATACTCGGTTATCGACGCAACTGGGACTTTGATAATGTCTCGGCTCCGCTTGTTACGGCAGTCGGCGACGTCGTGACACTCCCGTCATTATACGTGGCAGCCTTGTTCACACTTTTACTTCCCGAAGGGGTGGTTTTAGCGCTTTTCATAATCTTTGTGGCACTCGCTGCGGCTTGTGCGTTTTGCGGGCTGGACGCCGACGACAGGGACGTTCGACGAATCTTCAGGGAGAGTGTGCCGATACTTTTCGTTGCAGGGCTGCTGAGCGCGTTCGCGGGCGTTACGATAGAGTCTCGTCTTGAGAGTTTCTTAGCGTTACCTGCCCTTCTTATCATGATTCCCCCGTTCCTCGCAGAGAGCGGTGCGCTTTCAGGAATCTTAGCGGCTCGCATTTCTTCCATGCTGCACATCGGCACCGCAAGCCCGAAGCCCCTCCCCGAAAAGGGCATTTTGAAAAACTTCATCGTCATTTACATATTTGCGGTGGGCGTGTTCTCGCTGGTCGGTGTGTCGGCATGGGCGGCAAGCCTCGCTCTCGGTCTTGCGGCGGCGCCCCCGCTCGTAAAAATAGCGACGGTAACGCTTTTCGGCGGGCTGCTTTGCACAACCTTCTTGAACTTTTTCACGTATTACGTGGCAGTCGCTGCCTTCGCCTTCAGGCTTGACCCTGACAATGAGTGCATTCCTATCATCACGAGCATGATGGACGTAGTTGGCGTCCTTTGCATCCTACTTGCTGTGCTCTTGTTATAACGATGCGTCTATCGTGGGCAGCAAACCGAGGAGAACGGTAACAAATTAAAGCGATGCTCGACTCATCCTTCTGCACTCGAAATTATTACCGCTAACAAACGATTTTAAGCGAACTGCAAATATTTTTTCATTGTTGATATTTTTCAGGTATTGGTTAATACGTGAATGGCTTTGGAAAAATAAGTTTCAATAATATGAAAGTTACGATAAGGGGATTTGCGTTGAATTTGGCGATTACCGCAAGATTTTACGTAAAAATAACTTTTTAGAGGTCTCCGAAAGTTATTTATACCCCTAAGATATGGTTTTTTCTAGACATTGACCAGTATCAAGCGCGATTGATATGATACGGATATCAAAACCAATAATTGAGGAGGACGAGATAAACGCCGCGGTTGAGGTGTTAAAAACAGGCTACCTTGCTCAAGGGAAAAAAGTTGAAGAGTTCGAGGAGCGGTTTGCGGAGTTTATCGGCGTCGAGCATGCCGTCGCCGTGAGTTCCGGGACCGCCGCTCTGCATATAGCGCTCCTGGCGCACGGCATAGGCGAGGGCGACGAGGTCATTACCACGCCGTTCTCCTTCATCGCAACCGCAAATTCGATCCTCCTCACGGGCGCAAAGCCCGTATTCGCAGACATCAACGAGAATGATTTCAACATAAATCCTGATGCCGTCTTAAATAAAATCACTCACAGAACGAAAGCAATAATGCCCGTCCATTTATACGGGCATCCTGCGGACATGAAGGCGTTGGTGGAGATAGCGGAGGACCACAATCTTCTAATCGTGGAGGATGCGTGCCAGGCGCACGGTGCGGAGTTCAGTGGGAAGAAAGTCGGCTCTTTCGGGGCGGGCTGTTTTAGCTTTTATGCTACGAAGAACATGACCACCGGGGAAGGCGGCATGATTACGACGAACGATAAAATTATTGCGGAATATGCAAGGATGCTAAGGTCGCACGGCTCAAGGCAGAGATATTTCCACGAACTTCTAGGCTTCAACATGCGCATGACCGATGTGAGTGCCGCGATAGGAATTGTCCAGCTCGCAAAGCTCCCTGCCATGACGAGGCGGCGGCAGGAGAACGCAGAATACTTAACGAATTGCATAAAAAACGTGGAGGGCGTGGTCCCGCCATCGGTCAAAAGAGGCTGCACGCACGTCTTCCATCAATACACGATAAGAGTGGTTAATACTGAAATCAGTCGTGACGCCGTCGTAAAGGAGTTACGAGAGAAAGGCATCGGCGCCGAGATATACTATCCAATACCCATACACAAGCAGCCCCTTTACCAGGACCTGGGTTACGATGAGACCTTGCCCGTTGCGGAGCGATTGGCTAAAGAAGTTATTTCTCTCCCCATTCATCCGGCTGTTTCTAAAGAGGAGCTGAAGCAGTGCGCAACAGCGCTTAGGGAGGTGATTTACGGATGAGAGTTGGAGTCATAGGCGTGGGGAAGATGGGCGTTCACCACGCTCGTATTTACAGCCAGATGGAAGGTGTCGAGCTTGTGGGCGTGGCGGACGTTGATGAAGAGAAAGCATCAGAGGTCGCGAAATTGTATGATACTAAAGCTTTTACCGACTGCGACGAGCTTCTTAAGTGCGTTGATGCTGTGAGCATAGCAGTGCCGACGACGCAGCACGAGGAAGTGGCAATAGCCGCAATAGAGCACGGGGTGCACTGTCTCATCGAGAAACCTATTGCTCACACATTGAAGAGCGCCCGAAATATCGTGGACGCAGCAAGGGGTGCGGGCGTGAAAATAATGATTGGGCACGTTGAACGCTTTAATCCGGCGGTCATCGCCCTTAAAGGGGAAATAGACGCCGGAAAGCTCGGCAATGTCGTTTCAATATCGAGCAAAAGGGTGGGCCCGCACCCGCCGAGAATAAGGGATGTTGGCGTGATAATAGACCTTGCTGTGCACGACATAGATGTGATATCGTTTTTATATGGGAAGAACGTTAGAGACGTGTCTGCGATAGCTGGCAACGGGATGCATTCGCATGAGGATTATGCTTCCATACTGCTCGGTTACGAAGGCAACAAGGCGGGGCTTGTGGACACAAACTGGCTGACGCCTCACAAGGTGAGGGTGCTCGTCGCTGTCGGCGTCAAAGGCGTTGCGTATATGGACTATATTGCGCAAACGCTTGAAATTCACAGAAGAGATTTCGTAGAGGACGTTTTTGTGGAGAAAAGAGAGCCTTTAAGGAGCGAGCTGGAGTATTTCTTGAGAGGAATTGTGCACAACGAAGAACTCAGCCCATCCGGGGAGGAGGGCATCCACGCCCTTGCAGTAGCCCTTGCGGCGGTGAAGTCGTGCAAGGCGAGAAGAACAGTTGTCGTGGACGAGAATCTGCTCAAAGATGCTCATTTGGACGAGTTTTGACCCGCGGGTAGTAGCAACGGGACCACGACATACAAGGGTGGAGAACTGAAACTCAAATAGTCTTTTTCATATTGTTCAGCCCAATATTCTTCCAGCATTTCCCAATCTTTGCCATCTATTATGCTCATCCACTGAAATTTCAACTCAGCACCTTAAATATGTTTTTGTAGTCCGAAAAATATTCGCAGATGATTGAAATTTAAATTTCAAATAATTGCCAAATGATTTCATTCAACCCTGGGGGTGCCCTTGAAAGTTATCAGGGAATTTTTCTGAAGGAAAGAATTATTTCCTCTATGGAAACGACTAAATACTTGTTTACGAACATAACTGACGGGGAGGAGGGCATTGAGGCTAAAGAAAAACTTTGCCACGGTCATCTTCGCAGTCATGGTGTTTGTCATGGTTTTGCCTCTCGTTTCGAGCCCGAAAGCTCCAATCGCCGACGAGTATGCATATTCCATAAACGGTTCAGGCAACGTGGAACGGCTCTCTTACATCGCCGAACGGTATGGGATGTGGATAAAGGGAGCGTATGTCAAAATATTCAGCAGAGGCTCGGGAAACGGCGTCAACGGGGCTTTCCTAAACGTGGAAATTAGCGACGCCGACGGCGTCACGAGGGTGTTTTCCGACTGGAATAACTCGGCGGGCATAATCATATCCCAGAAAGGGTCCGCCATGGAAATAAACGCTGAGAGCGTAGTGTTGAACGTAAAAGACCATACACGGCTGATACTGGACATAAAAAGATTTAACGAGACTTATCCGGGGCTAAGGATGAAGATAAAAGGGACGGCGGACGGCCTTGCGCTCTCGGACTCGAAGCTGGTCATTGTGAGCGCGACATTGGTAAGCGGTGATTTTAGGAGGACGTTCACGCCAAAGATCCTAAGAGAGGATGTGCATTATAAATTCGAGCCTGTCGTGGTAACGACGGACGAAAATGGCGTTGAGAAGGTGGAATTTGTAGAGGGAGATGCCGTGTATGTGAAAGCGACGGGCTTGCTGCCGAACACCGATTATAGAACTTGGATACAACCATCCCCGGTAGCAGAAGGGAACGTTTTGGTCCCTCATAACGACCCCTCGGGCGTTCATGAGCTTGTGGTTTCTGACGAGTTCGGGAACGTCTCGCACATTTTGATATGGAGGAATGCAACCGCTAACGACAATGTTACGGGGTTTTGCGTGATTTTCGACGAGGTAGGTGCTGGTGAAGGCATTTTCAATTTCGAAAATGACGGCGTTGGGAATTTTTCAGTAGTGGAAATGGCGGAGCCGCAGCATAAGGGGCACATCAGACGGCACCACCACTCCTCTTCCCCGCCTTCGCAGCCGTTGTCGCCACTTGTGAGGTCTTGCGATGCCACGAGGCATGAAAAAGACGTGTTCAACGTGTCTGAAAGCCTATATTGCTACGTCAAATACTTGCCTGCGAACACCACAGTTCGTATATACGTTGTGGATAAGGACTGGCGGAGTAGAGCTGCTCTGAAGGACGTTTCAGGCGGCGTCGAGGTTGTGCGTGTTGATGACGAGGGGAGTGCGTTTGCTAAGATATGGAATGCGACGCTGACGCCCGGCGAGTATAGCATAGTCGTGGATATAAACGACAACGGCGAGTGGGACGACGGCGAGCCTGTGGATGACGACGTTTATATACGGGATTTTTCAATTTCAGAATTCCCAACAATTATTTTGCCCCTATTATTGATATTTTCCCTCATTTTTACAAGCCGAAGGCAGGCGCAACGATAATAATGGTCACCACGCCTAAAAATACGCAAAATATTGAAAAGTTGACTTTTTTGGCAAGTTTCAGGAGAGCGTCCATCGTTAAGTAGCCCATGGCGAAAGAGGTGAGTAGCATTACTAAGCCGTTTTGGAAGAATACGAAGTTGCCGGAGAGCGCTTCTAAGGTCACGGCGCCGAGGACTGCGGGGACGCTTATCAAAAATGATACGATGAGTGCTTGTCCCTGTTCGACGCCGCTGAGCAGGAGGTATGTGATGGTCGTCCCGGAGCGGGACACCCCGGGCAATATCGCAAGGCCTTGGAAGAGTCCGAGAAAGAAAGCCTCTTTGCCGCTCAAATCTTCGGCTTTTTTCAGCCCGTATGCCGTTTTTGCGGCTCTGAGCAGGAGCCCGGTGGCGATGAGCATCAGTCCTATGAGCAAGGAGACCATGTCGCCACTCTTGAAGTTTTTTACGAAGAAAAATAAAGGCACAGCGGTGACGCCTGTGGAGAGCGTAGCCAGAATCACGAGTTTTGAGAGCTTCGCCGTGGGGTTCAGCACCATGTGCAGAAATTCACGACGAAACCTTAACAAAACGGCGAACATCGTCCCGAGATGCAAGAATATTGCAAGAGAAAAAGCTTCGCTCACGCTTATGGAGAGATATTTAAGCATGAGGAGCATAGATTGCCCCTCGCTGCTCACGGGGAGCCATTCTAATACGCCTTGAACAGCGCCGAGGATCGCAGCCTGCCGTGCGTCTATCGCCATCTGTTGCTTGCCCCCTTAATAAACGCTCGCCTCCTTAATAAGATGGATATGATAAAAAAAAGAGCGGTCAGCGACAATCTTATAAAAGGAAATACAATAGATTTAAGGGAGAAAAGATATGGCAAGGGATGAATATGTCCCCCGATATGAGTATGAGCGGTTAGAGAGCGAGTACCGGAGGTTATTGAGGAGATACGAGGAGCTGGAGACCTACAAGGAGGAACTGGAGCGTCTGGTGTCGAAGGCTAAGGCACCGCCGCTCGACATAGGGTTTATAGTTGAGAAGCTTGAGGACGGTGCCGTCGTGAATATAAACGGAGCGTTAAAAGTCTTGCCCTACGGTTTGCTCTCCGACGAGGAGGTGCGAAACCTCAGGGAGGGGCAATATGTTTTCATAGGGCACATCCCGGACAAGAAAAGCCCGACGGGCTTTACAGTCGGCATAACCCGGGCTTACAACAAGATGGTGGACCTCATCGTCGGCGAGGTTGAGGAGATACGGTGTGAGGGGGACGAGTGGATTAGTGAGATTTCGACGGGACGAGGGCAAAACAAGATATACAAGAAGCTTTCGGAGGAAGAGAAGAAGGCGCTAAAAGAGGGCATGAAGGTTGGGATGATACCGATGACCTTTGACATAAAGAGGCGTTACGTGACGAGGGAATTTTCAAAATACGAGGTTACAAAAAGCCCAGGCGTAAGTTTTAATGACATTGGGGGCTTGAGGGAAGTTAAGAAGGAGCTTATAAGGAGCATAATACTACCAATGTTCAATCCTGATGATTATTCCAAATATGGGGAGCATTCCCGTCGCATTTTGATGTATGGGCCGCCGGGCTGTGGGAAGACGATGTGTGCGAAGGCGCTTGCGACGGCGCTGCCGAACTGCGAGTTCGTGAAGGTCGGCGCCGGCGAGCTTTTCAGCATGTGGCTCGGCGAATCCGAGCGGAATGTGAGATTAGTCTTTAAGACGGCGAACGAGAAGCTTGAGAGCGGTGAGAACGACTATGGCGTCATTTTCTTCGATGAGATAGATGCGCTGGCGCAGGAGCGAGGCATGTATGTTGGCTCCTCAGGGGCGCCCGAGCGTGTTACCGGGCAGCTCCTTGATATCCTCGAAGGCTTCTACGACTTGCACCCACACCTCACGGTTATCGGGGCGACAAACCGTCTTCACCTTATAGATTCAGCGCTACGCTCCCGCTTCGACAAGATAATAGAGGTGCCGAAGCCGGATAAGGAGGCGGCGTTCTCCATCGCTAGGATATATGCGAGGAAGGTGCCCATGGATGCTTTGCTGGTGGAGGAGCTCGGTGATGTAGCTGCAGCCCAGAACTATCTCGTCGAAGAGATTGTTGATTACATGTATACGGACGACATTGTTGAGACAGAGATCGGGACCATACGGCGTCGTGATTCCGTCACAGGGCGGTTTATCGCGCAGATGTTCTATTATGCGAGGGACAGAGCGCTTGAGGAACGAACGATATTCATGCTGAAGAAGGGGATTGTTGGGAGGACAGACATCGCTGAGATATGGGTGCGGGAAGGGCTTGACGGAGTTCTTGACGTAGAAGAGCGAGCGCTGGAGCTGAGCAAGAAATATAGGTCGCCATCGGAGATAGGGGTGACGCTGGAGCACCTGAAGGAGGGCTTCAACAGATTCCTGAAGCGGCGTGCAGAAGAGATGATAGCAGCGGGCTACCACAAGAAGTTAGAAGAGGATACAGGCATGCATTTCTGAGCGACGTGATGCGACGACGCTAACGGCACTGAAGCGGATTAACGTAATTGAGGGGAGCTTTATGGATAATTTTAACCGGTGGCAAGGAATAGAGCATGAGTTCCGAGTTGGTATAAATACAGAAGCTACTGAGCTCTACAGGTATGCAAGATATTACCACGTTGACGAGATAATTCGGTCCTTGGAAGAATACAAATTCTTCGACGACATTTCAGCCATCTGCTCGAAGCTGCAGCGGCGTAACGACGGATTTCTGCGGAACGGCGCCCGCATCTACGTGTGCACAGGTGGGCATCTTGAGATTGCGACGCCCGAATGCAGGAACGCTTTTGAAGTTCTCAAATACGATAAGGCGTCAGAAATATACATGCAGCTCGGCGCCGAGCTTGCGAGCGAGCGATATCGGGAGCGTTTCGGGAAGAGAAGCGGCGATGATGTGTATATACAATGCTGGAAGGCGAACGTTGAGATTGACAAGAGGTATAGTCGGGGCACGCACGAGTCCTACATGGTGGAGCGGCGGAGGTTTGCTGGGAAAGAGGGGCTCTTCATTCCGTATCTGGTGCTGCGTAAGGTCTTCTGCGGCGCTGGCGGCTATATCCTTGACAGCAGCGGCGTCCGTTACGTGATTTCGCCGAAGGCGGTAGTCGCTCGCAGGGTGATGACGGAGTCGCCGTCGCAATGGCCGATACTCTCGACGAGAGACGAGCCGTTGACGTCGAAGGATAAAATGCGAGTGCACGTGACGAGCGGTGAAGGATTGCGCTCGGAAGTTACGAGGCTGTTGAACAATGCAATCACGACCTACATCATAGATGCAATTGAGAACGGCATCATAAGGGAGGTGCCTGACATCTGGAACCCGCTTCAGACGTTCAAGGAAATTTCGCAGAACATCAACGGTGACTGGAAGATAAGATTGGCAAACGGCGACAGGATAAAGGTGATGGATTACCTCAATCACTATTATATAGATGCAATAGAGGAGCTTTTTGAGGAGCGTGAGACTGATTATTGGGACGAGTATGCGCTGAAGACTTTTAAGCGGGTGTGCGAGAAGCTGAACCAAGGTCTGCTCGAAGACCCGTATCTGGTGCGGCGGATAGAGTGGATAATGAAGCTTTGGGTGGTCGAGCACGAGATTGATGACTTTGAGTATTCAGGGAGGCATCTGCGTTCCGAGTATTATATGATAGATGATGAGACGGAGAAGAAAATAGCGGCGAGCTTTGCGTTCACGAATCTTTGTGAGTATGACCTTTATGAGAAGGTGGCGGACCGCATAGGCGTCGAACGCATTTTAACGGAAGAAGACATTGCCGAGGCTTTGTTGTTCCCGCCGAAGAACTCGAGGGCGGAGCTGAGAGTGCGGCTGGCGCAGGAGTTCAAGAACGCCACGATAAGCTGGAATAAGATAACGATAACAAAGGAGCCGAAGATAAGGATAGACGTGAGGCGTCCGGGCGAGGATGAATATTCGCAGCTGTTTTCGAGGTATCCGGAGCTTGCGAGGATGCCAAGCGTCGTCGTTGTTTTCTTAGGGGAGCGGCGGCGTAGCAGCGGTGCCAGAGAAGTGCTCGTGAGGCTGCTTGCGGAGGAGGAGGACGTGCGGCACTGGGAGGAGCGGATAAGCCGGGAAATAAGGGAGAGGATAAGCAGGAATCCTTATTTGGATTACTTGTTATATTCAGGCAGCCGAACGTATAGATTTGACGAACTTGATGGTTGGAATGAGGAGAGCATCAAGGGCAAGATAGAGGAGATAAAGAGGGAGGAAGCTGAAGCTGAGGCGGAGAACAACGAAGAGGACGACGAGGGCTGCAGAATCACGAGGCTACCACGCAGATGAGCGGCGTCGTGGAGAGTAAGATCAGGGGCATAGAGCAGGAGTATCCATTGAGCGCGGCGGTGCCTTTTAACCCTTCACTACTCGTAAGCGCTGCGATACAGGGACTGAAGCGAGTTAATTTCTCTCGAATTGTAAATTGGGACATTTCTGCTGAGGTGACACAAGAGGAGCACGAGCGCACTATAGTTTCGTCGTTTGCGAGGAATGGCTGCCGTATCTACGATGATTTGGGACATCTGGAGATTTCTACGCCTTCCTACAACGCCCCCTTAGACGCTCTGGCTTACGAGCGGGCTTCTGAGATTTATGCGTTCGTAGGCGCAAGGGAAGCAAGTTTCTCGCTGAAAAAGAAAGTTTCAGTGCACAAAAACAACGTTGCCAACTTCTTCGCCGAGAGGCGTGGCATAGTCACGAACACGTATGCGACGCACGGGAACACGCTCACGCTCAGAGCTGCATGCAAGGATTGGAGACGTGTTGAAAGGGCGTTAATCCCGTGGTTCGTCGCTCGCATAGTGTTCTGCGGCGGCGGCGACGTCGTCGCTGCAAATATTACGAGGCAGAGCCTCGATGAGGAGATAAGCGGCGTGAAGTTCGTGATCTCGCCACGAGCGATGTTCGTGACGCAACGTTCTTCGCTTTCGACGACGGCGAGCAGGGGAATTCTGAACACGAGGGACCAGCCGCATGCCGCTCGCAAATACTGGCGGCTCCATGACATCCATTACGAGGCATTGCGGTGCGAGTATGCGATAATAATGAGGGACGTGACGCAGACGATGGTCATGCGGGCTTTCGAGCTGGGGCTGCTCGACGACGCCCCGCAACTCGAAGACCCCGTCGCTGCGATTAAGAAAATTTCTGTGGATACTCAGTCCTGCGAGTGGAAGCTGCGGCTGGAGAATGGAGAAACGACGGACGCCGTAGAGATTCTGGATTTCTACCTTGAGCGTGTCGAGCGTATGTATGAAGAAGGCGAAGAGAAGGGCTTCTGGGACGAATTTGGGCTGAAACATATGAAAAAGTTATTTGAAAGGCTTAATGAGCGGCGGCTTGAAGCTTACGTTGATGGGATTGATTGGGTGACGAAGCTTGCGTTTCTCGTGAATTACGAGCCTAAGAAGGCTGAGGAGGGCATTAGCATTTGTAACCATTATGCGTTGCTTGACGAAAAGGTGCTGTTTTACGTGCAGAAAGGTGCGATTCCCGACGCTCTCATGAGCGGCGCCGCCGACGACTCCATTTTCGACCCGGAGGACTCGCTGGCGTTCGCCTCGAAGGAGATGCGCGAAATAAATTTTGAGGAAATGCGGCGGCGAGTGACGGCGGCGCTTTCAAACCCTCCAGAGAGCACCCGTGACTTCTTCAGAGCGAACGTCATGAAAGCGTTTCCGTCGCAGGTTTTAAGCGTGAGCTGGGCGACGCTCTCCCTCAGCGCTGGAAGCGTAACGCTCGACGAGCCTTTCATGCTGAACAGGGAGGAATTGGAGGAATTAGGGGTAAGCTTCTCCGAACTCGACGCAGAAAACGACAGCAAGGAGACATTGCGGGCGCTGCTGCAGCGGGTCAAGTCCGTTTATGCGGAGAAAGTGCAGGGCTTGTGAGGCACGAAGCGAAGCCGCCACTTACGATTTACTGCCGCAGGGCATCGGGAAGCCCGTGAGCGAGACCGAAAAGAATTTAAGGAGGGGAAGCCCTTAGTGAGGGGGGTGTGTGGACAAGAGAAGGTTAAATATCAGAGGTGAGTTGCCGTTTGCGGCGGGGAGAGGCACGGCTTGGCGTGAAAAATAAGAAGAAAAGAGGGGTTTGGGATGAGAGGGGATGCTAAACATCTGGTATTTGGTGTTTGCATAGCCTTTGTGCTACTTAGTGCTTTCGGGGGTGTGGCGTCTGCAAAGACGATATATGTGCCTGACGATTACGGAAGTATTCAGCAGGCTGTTCATAGCGCAAGCGATGGTGATACTATCATCGTAAGAGATGGAACTTACTATGAGAATATTTTTGTGGACAGGCAATTAACTATTAGGTCTGAAAATGGGTCTGATTCAACGATTGTTCAGGCTGCAAATTCAAATAAACCTGTGTTTAAGGTGACGGCAGATTATGTGAGTATAAGTGGGTTTACGATTAAAGGTGCAACTGCTGGAATATATCTCCGGGAAAATTCCCATTGCGAGATCACCGGTAATAACATATTGAACAACAATGACGGCATCTACTTGTATAATTCTTACTATAATAAAATAACGAACAACAATGTAAATTCAAACCATGATGGCATTCTCCTGATTCTTTCGGGTATTAATGACATAATAAATAACACCATAAATTCAAATAACGATGACGGTATCGTTGTGTTAGGTTCGTGTAGTAATAATATAATAAATAACACCATAAATATGAACAATGACGACGCCATTTATTTGAGCTATGTCTGTATTCCTCTTTCTGGGTGTTTTGCATCAGTTGAAAACAGAATAACGAAGAACATGGTGAACTCAAACAACGGCGATGGTATCCACTTGGCGATTCCGGGCACGGACGACGAGTCTCACAATTACATCTATCTAAATAACTTCATAAATAACACTAATAATGTTTATTCTTATGCTTCAGTTGACATCTGGAACTCAATATCAAAAATAACTTACATCTACAAAGGCAGTAAATACACTAATTACTTAGGCAACTACTGGAGCGATTACACTGGAAGCGATGCCGATGGGGATGGGATTGGCGATACGCCTTACGCAATTGATGGAGATGCAGACAACTACCCGCTGATGCAGCCATGGGAGAATTACGAGACAACTAAAAGAACCTTGGTAGTAAATCAAACGGATGCCTGCACAAACGGAGATCTCTACTTCTCAACGATTAGTGATGCTGTAACGAACGCAAATGACAATGACACCATAATCGTCTGCCCCGGAACATACAACGAAAACGTTGATGTAGACAAATCCGTGGAGATCCGCTCATACTCGCAGAATACTTCAGATACTGTTGTAAAAGCTTCCAATCCCAATGACCACGTCTTCTATGTAACGGCAGATAACGTTTACATAAGCGGCTTCACCGTGACCGGGGCTACCGGCTCTGGTAAAGCTGGAATTTACCTCTATAAATCGAATAACTGTAGAATAGAGAATGTAAACGCCTCGAACAACATATATGGGATCTACTTTGGCTATTCCAGCAACAACACCATAGCGAACAACACCGCCTCGAACAACATCGAAGGAATCTACCTCCGCAAGTCCAGCAACAACATCCTTGTGAACAACACCGTAAGCTCGAATAACGATGATGGAATCGCTCTTGGCTATTCCAGCAACAACACCATAGCGAACAACACCGTAAGCTCGAACAAATGTAATGGATTCTTCCTCTGGGATTCCAGCAGCAACAATATCATAGCGAACAACACCGCCTCGAACAACTGGTATGGAATCTACCTCGAATCTTCTAGCAACAACATCATCTACCTCAACAACTTCATCGACAATACAGATCAAGTCGAATCTTACTCTTCAACAAACATCTGGAACTCAACCGAACAAATAACTTACACATACGACGGAAAACAGCATACGAATTACTTAGGCAACTACTGGAGCGATTACACCGGAAGTGATGCGGATGGAGACTGGATAGGCGATGCTCCTTACATCATAGATGGAGATAAAGACAATTATCCGTTGGTGGAAAGGTTTGAGCATTACATTGGAGTAACTCCAGCTCCAAACCAACCACCAATTGCTAATTTCACATACTACCCAGAAAAACCCGTTGTAAATCAATCAGTAACATTTGACGCATCCTCTTCTTACGACCCCGACGGCACGATCGTTTCTTACGAGTGGGACTTCGGGGATGGGACAACCGCTTCAGGAGTGGTGGTGACGCACGCGTATTCAGCGGCGGGGAGCTACACGGTGACGCTGACCGTCA
>NZ_JBMXYC010000014.1:0-6927 GCF_053996935.1 Candidatus Alkanophaga liquidiphilum | reverse complement strand
TCTTCGTCGGTATTCCAGTTGAATTCGCCGCTGAAGAATGATTTCTGCGTTTATAGTTTATCTCGTTATACATTCGAGAGCAGTTATCTGCCCATTCATGCAGTATCGCTTCTTCCTCTTTACCCGGATTCAGGTTGAAGGTGTTTGCCCGTCCCACCACTACCAGCCATATGTGTAGGTATGGAGAGATGAGTTAAGTCTCATCACCACCGCTTTCCATACCCGCCGCATCCCGCCCTGCGAGGCTTTCTGCGAGGTAGAATGGTAATGGAGTATTAATGCGTTAATGGATCCTTCTAAATTGCAAGAGCGTAAGGTTTAAATGAGAAGTCTGCGAAAAACGGAGCGAAGGGGTGCTTTTCGGAAATGACTTTGAAGGAGGAATTGGAGAACATACTTGCGGAAATAAAGAATATAGGAGGCATAGAGGCGTCAGCAATAGTTTCAAGGGACGGGCTGCTGATTGTAAGCGATATGGGGAGCGATGTGCACGCCGAGACGTTTGCAGCGATGAGTGCAGCGATGCTCGGCGCTGCGGAGACGGCGGTCGCCGAGCTTAAAAAAGGTTTGACCGAGCGTGTTATTGTGGAATCACAACACGGTCGAATCATAGCAACAGGCGCCGGTCCTAGGGCGTTACTTGTCGTGATGGCGGCGCCGGACGCCGGCTTGGGGCTAATCCTCGTGGGCATGCGGAAAGCCGCAGAGAAAATAATGGAGCTGCTGAAATAAGCGTAATGTTGTCTCTTGCATTTAGATGAAATGATTTGGCGCAAAGCCGACTTGGGACAGAGGCTTTTGAAAGTGCTCAGGAATGTGCCGAGCGGCACGAGCGTTCTGCTCGTGGGCGGCGGGCTGAAGAAGCTCGCTGTGGACTACATAGAGAAGGCGCTTAAGGAGGGGGAATACGTCGTGTATGTAACTGATTTCCCGTGCACTCTTGAAATAGAAAGCAGCAGATGTGGCATCGTCCAGCTTTACGACGTGCTGCCGGCAGGCGGTGAGAAGCTCTTGCGGACGCAACTCATGCAGCCGAGGCTTAAGACCACGAGCATTGTGAACCTCACGAAAGTATCCGTCTTCATCAGGGACTATTTCAAGGAGATGATGGATGATATGCTTGTAGAGATGCGGAAGGGGAAAATAAATCTGGTTGTGGACAACCTCATAAGTATGCTTACCTTCGACACACATTTTTCAGATCGTTTCCTGCGTTTTTTGCGTCTGCATATTGATGTGATAAAATCATTTGATGCCGTGGGCTTGTATTTCCTCGAGCAGGAGGTCCCGGTGATGAAGAAGCTTGAGGCGTTGTTTGAGGATGGGATGATAATATGGCAGGATGCAAGGGGGAAGCTAAAGATCAGGAGCTGAGTTGGTGCTTATGATGCTTAAGACAGGCATACCGAAGCTTGACGAGCTGTTGGGGGGTGGCGTGCCTGCGGGAAAGTCGCTGCTCTTCTTCACGCAGCCGGGCATCGAGGGCGATGTCTTCGGGATGCAGACATTATATAATGCGCTGACCGGAGGATTGCGGGCGGCTTACGTGCTCACGATGTCGCCACCTTACGAGTTTTTTGAGAGCATGCGGGAACTTGGCTGGGAAGTTTCAGACTCAGAACACCACCTTTTGGTCATAGATGGCTATTCAAAGCTCATCGGCATGGACTCGAAGGCGAAATACGTCGTGGATGATCCTTATAACATAGAAAACTTTGACGCCGCGGTCCGCAGCGTCCTCGAAGAAAGCGATGCCCTGTTCTTCAGCTCGCTCAGCGACCTGATGGACATGTGTGGTGAGGTAAAAACCTTGGAAAGCGTGCGGGCGTGGCTCAAGCTCGCCGCCGAAAAAGGCGTGCCCGTAGTTGCGAACTTCACGGCCTGGCCCTACGATGCTGAGACCTTAGAGGACATCAAAGAAGCATTTAACGCCGTTGTGAAGATCGCGGGCATTGCAGAAAGAATAATCATAGGGCAGTATTACAGCGTGACGAAGGCAGACTGGGTGGAGGCTGAGGAGAAGGCGTTGCTCTTTAAGGTTGTCCGCCCCGGCGGCGTCCGCGCCTACATCCCGAAAATCCTCGTCACCGGTCCTTATAACGCCGGAAAATCGACCTTCGTGGGTGCTCTCTCAAAAAGAGCGGTGTCCGTTGATAGATTCGGCACGACAGTCGCTCTCGATCACGGCTACGTCGATTACAAAGGCGTTGTCGCCGAGGTCTTTGGGACGCCGGGGCAGGAGCGCTTTGATCCGTTGCTAAAGTGGTTAGGCGGTGAGTCCATGGGCGTCTTTCTCGTCGTAGACTCTACAGACGCCGAAAGCTTCCCACGGGCGAGGAAGATGCTTGAGATGACGAGAGCCTCGGGGCTTCCGTGCGTCGTCGTTGCGAACAAGCAGGATCTGCCGGGGGCGCTGTCACCGGAAGAAATAAGGAAGCAGATGCGGCTTGAAGAGGACGTGCCGGTAATTCCGGCAGTCGCTACCGAGCGCAAGGGCGTCTTCGAGGCTTTTGAGACGCTTGTTGAGAGAATTATGGGCATTTAGCTCTCGATTGGCGGGGCAGATGTTAAGTTCAATTTTCTACTTGCTCAGCGTGGGCTTTTTAACGGGGTTAAGCGGCGCCATGCTCCCCGGTCCGCTGTTTGTATTCGTGGTTTCGGATGCTATGCGGCGGGGCGTCCTTTCCGGCGTCCTTGCGATGTTAGGACATGCAGCCGTCGAGGTTCCTACGATTTTACTGCTCATCTTCGGCTTGAGCGTTGCCGGCGTCAGCTCTGCGTTCTACGTGGTGGGAGGCGTCGCCATGACGCTATTCGCGTTAAAAATGGGCTACGACGCTCTGCGCCGACGCTCGGAGCAACGACCTCGGAATATCCGCAGGAAGCACGGCGGCGCCCTGCTCGGCGGCATTGCGTTCACCGCCTTCAATCCGGGTTTCTTCGTGTGGTGGGCGACCGTCGGCTGTGCGTTGCTTGCTTTCGGAGCGGAGACGCTCGGCGGCTTCGGGATGGCGCTCGTCGTCTTAGGGCATTATTTCTCCGATTTCGGCTGGTATTCCTTCGTCGCTCTTTCCGCATCTCAGGGCTTCGTAGTGCGGCACGCCCAGAAATTGCAACTTGTCCTCTCGACGTTTCTCTTCGTGCTTGGGGTTTACTTCCTATGCTACGGCGTCAGGCTCAGCTGCGGCGCGCCTTAAGTTCGTTCAGCAAGCTTAAGCTCCTTATCCATTCACCTCTCGGCTCTCGGCTCGTGCCCACGACAAGACGAAGCTCATCGCCGCATTTCTCAAGCACGCCTCGTGCCTCTACGATTTCGTCCTCAAAGGCTTGCCCGACGTAAGTGTGCGTGAAGCACAGAATTTTGTCCACGAGCTCGTGCTCCACCTCGTAGATTGCGGGGCTGTCGAAGGCGAATTCCGCATTGCGAACCTTCGCAGTTATCTTCTCGTAGCGCAGCGGCTCGCCACGCTCGACATCCTCCCGCTTGAGTCTTCGCAGCTCCTCCCAATCCCGCACGAACAAGACGTCGAAATACGTCCGCAGCTCCTCGCTCCTGCCGCCGCCACTCAGGCGACGCCGCAGCAGCCCTCTGTTGTGCTTTCTAAGCTCGTGCGCTAGGAACTCCTCGTAGCCGAGCTCCGCTTGCCGCTTCTCATAAACACGACGCCACGTCGCATTGTCAAGCCTGAGTTCATCCCGCTCGCAAATTGCAGTTCGCACTTTCTCAAAGCTCCGCCGTCCGTAAACCACAAAGTCCGCATCCGAATCGTTTTTCTGCAAGCCGCAGAGGAATGAGCCGGTTATGCCTATTTTTGAAGCAGGCACGCCAACATCCTGCCTCAAAAAGTCGTAAATTTCCCCAATGCCCTCGTCGGCGGCAGCAACCTCCTTGACACGCACGCTTGGCAGTAGGAACTCCGAAATCTCGGAACGTGGCACACCTTTCAAATATTCGGGCTTTCGCGCCTTCAAAAGGCTACGAGCTTCCTCGAAACTCAACTTTTTGAAATGCCTGCCGTCTTTCGAAACCCTCTCGCCACGCTCATCAGGCACGTATCTCAAAAGACTTTCGACTCTTTCGTCGTCGGGAAACTCGTAGCACACTACAGAAAAAATCCAAGCTCCCCTCGTTATTATAAAATCTCGTATTCTTAACCTTGTAGGCTTCTGCGTCTTTTTACCCACGTCACATCACATTTTTCTTTAACAGAGTCCGTTGCATCATTTGGCTCGTGCAGAATGGTCAAACACCTGTCAAGCAGCAAGCAGGAGAAAACTGGAAATACTGCCAAATCAGACACAGGCATTAGGTAAAAAATAAAAGAGGTTATTCTATTTTGATTTCCTTGCCTTTTGGTCTCTTCTCCTTGAGTTTGAACGTAATTTCGAGGACACCGTTCCTGTAGGTTGCTTTTGCTGAGTCCGGATCGATGAGAGCGTCGAGCTTGCACTCCTTGTAGTATTTTCGAGAGTTCTCGCCCCGGATGATGACGGTGTCTTCGGTGGCGTTAACACTAATCTTGTCCTTCTCGATGCCGGGCATGTCTGCCGTGATTCTAAGGACGTTCTTGTCCTCGTCAACCATCACTGATGTATAGGGCTCTCGGACACCCTCTTCGATGAGTCCGGGCTTTCCTGGACGCACGTTTCCGAAATGCTGGATTCTTGGAATGCCATCTGGTCCTATTTCCATGGAAAAACCATAAATTAGCGGTTCTTTGAACTCCCCGGGCTCGGTTTCTCTGAACGTGCGGAACATCCGCTCTATCATCCTGTCAACGTCCTCAAAAAGTTCATCAAAAATATCCCAAGGTCTCCGCCGTCTCATATTCCCCACCTCTTGTCAAATTCGTAGTTGTAACTTAAAAAATTTTCGTCAATATCGGTAGATCGCCGAAGGGGTGTGAAACAGAAGCTTTGCCGCATTATATCCCATAAAATCCATCTATCGGAATTAACCAGCCATGCCTATCACGCCTTTGCTTATGAACTCGATGGCAATTGCCGCAACGATAATGCCCATGATGCGGCTGAGGACTTCAGAGCCTTCTCTTCCGAGTATTTTATAGATTTGGGCGGAGAAGTCGAGGATGACTTTTGTTGCCACGATTGCGCTCATTATTGCGAAGAGCACGATGAAAAAGCCCCAGGACTGGATAATCATGACCGTCGTTATCGCCCCAGGACCGGCGAGGAGGGGTGTGCCCAGCGGAACTGCGCCGACGTCAGTCTCCCGCACATACTGCTTCTCGCCACGTAACAGGTCGAGAGCGGTGAAAAGCAGGAGAATGCCGCCGGCAATCATAAAGCTTTCGATGCTGATGCCTAGCGCTTCGAGAATCAGCCTTCCCAGAAACGCAAAGACGAGCAGCAGCACTGCCGCCACGAGTATAGCCTCGTTAAATTCCTTTTTGCGTTCAGACTCGCCCATATCTTTTGTAATCGCCAAGAACACCGGGACGTTCCCCGGCGGGTCCATGATTACAAAAAGCATTATGAACGATTTTACGAGAATCTCTACGGTCTCATGCAAGGCTGCACACCTTTTTAGTTTTGTTTTTCTGCACCACGAAATTTTTGTATTCGGCAGAACTTTTAAATCCTCCGTGAGCGTCAGTGTAATTGTCTTGAGGGGGCGTGGGAATGGGAAGCATGAGCGTTCACAGCGAGGCTGAAGCAGAAAGGGAACTGAGACACGAGCCGAAGAAGGAAACGAGGAGGAAGCTGACGGTCATTCCGGAACGCTGTTCGGGCTGTCGGCTTTGCGAGCTTGCGTGTGCGATTGCGAAGTTCGGGGTGAACAATCCAAAAAAGGCTGCAATCCGAGTCATTTCGATATACCCGCACCCAGTGATCAGGATGCCTGTGTTCTGCCGGCAGTGTAAGGAACCGAAGTGTATGGAAAATTGCCCGAACGGTGCAATGTCCATCAAAGATGGTATCGTCGTCATCGACGGTGAAAATTGCATCTCTTGCCACAACTGCGTGATTTCGTGCCCGTTCGGCGCGATTTTCGTGCATCCCGACGTGAAGACGCCGTTCAAGTGCGACCTCTGCGGCGGCGCTCCGAAGTGCGTAGAGGCGTGCCCCACGAAAGCGCTCTTGTTCCTGCCTGAGCACCTCTTAGGGCAGGCGCACCGCCTCATGAGCGTTCTCAAATATTCGCACATGCGTGAGATGGAATACGTGGAGAAGGGTGTGAAGAAGAAACTCAGATACGCGGATATAGGTAAGGAGTTTTTTGAATAGGTCAGTCAGCCTCTCCCGTCTGAAGACGAAGCTTCCCCGCCATGGCGACGGCACCTCTCATCGGACTGGAATGCCGGAGCGCATAGGCGCAGCACTCCGCCCCCCTCGCCCGTTCCCCGCCTTACGGCGAGGCTTCATACAAAGGTTCGCCGACAGCCCCGAGGACGACGTTCGCAAGGCGGGGGCTGATGGGCGTGATGAACGTGATGGGAGGAGCTTCCGTTCCGCCCGCCGTTCCTCCGAATGCCTTGTCCTAAGGATGACGGAGATGGATGGCTTCCGATACGAATGTCACCAAATGTTATCGGAAGCCAAAACGCGGTTGCTCACTACTTCCTTTAGAGTGTCATCGGACTAGTGAACTACCCTAAGCTTGAGCTTGGGGCTTCCTCCGGCTGGAGCTTGTACACATCTTTTTAAAGCCGCCAAGCCGAATTTCGGACAACGTTCCGAGCGTATCTGAAGTCCAGCCGTAAGGCGGGATTTAGGCGAAGTGCCGAAGCCAGATACGCTCTGTTAGGTGAAGTTTTTATCACTTGTAAATGCTCTTTCTGTGTCCAATTCTTAATATCACCATGTTATCATCATCAATATCAAATATGATTCTATAATCACCTATTCTGAATCTGTAGGTTCCTATTTTAGGGTGTATCAATTTTCTGGCATATCTAAAAGGTT
>NZ_JBMXYC010000013.1:0-22112 GCF_053996935.1 Candidatus Alkanophaga liquidiphilum | reverse complement strand
CGGCAAATACGGAGATGTGGCGGTGCAAACAAATGTAGAAGACCAGAGGTTCGGTGTGGATGAGTATGTGGTGTCCAAGTTGGAAGTGAATATAATAGAGAGGAAATGGGGGCAGGGAGCAAAGGCGATAGGCGGAGAAATACGCGTATCTTCGCTTGAAAGGGCGTTGGAACTGAAGAAGAGAGGATATATTGTGCTGCCAGACCCTGAAGACCCTGTGGTTCAAGAGGCGTTCAAAGATGGCTTGTTCAAGACGTTCGAGCGGCACAGCCGTGTGGGATTCCCGGAGGAACGCGGTTTTGTAGAAGATGTTGAATGGCTTCGTAGCATAGGAGCAAAATGCGTAACGATAAAAACAGGGGCTTATCGTCCTGTGGACGTTGCATGGACGATGAAAGTGGCATCTGAAGCCAAAGTGGATTATATAACGTTCGATGGCGCTGGTGGCGGCACAGGTATGAGTCCAGTGCCGATGATGAACGAGATGAGCACGCCTACCGTATATTTAGAAGCGCAGGTATTGAAGTGTGCAAGGATATTGGAGCGAGCGGGGAAATACGTGCCTGATATAAGCATGGCTGGCGGGTTCATCAACGAGACGCAGATATTTAAGGCGATAGCGCTTAGCAATTTCGATGGAAACAATGGCAAAGGACCCTTCGTGAAATCTATCACAATGGGAAGGTCGCCGTTGACGGCAGCGATGAAGTCGCTCTATTTCACGGAACTCGCAGAAAAGGGCAGATTACCGAGAGATTTCGCCGATAAATATGGCACCAGCCCGGAGAGATTTTTTATCGTCGCTGATGAGCTGAAAAATGAATATGGGAGTAAGGTAGGTAAGGAAATACCATGGTCTGCGGTTGGTGTTTACACATATCTTAGCTAGAGGATAGGACTCGGCTTAAAGCAGTTGCTCGCTGGCGTCCGCAAGTTCAAGCTGGATTTGATAGATAGAAGTGATATTGCGGCATTGAGCAGGCTCGCATCCGAAGTCACCGGGATACCAATGATGCATGAAATCGAGGCGGAGTTGTTCGAGGAGATATTGACGTCATGAGTAGCAGCAATTAATGGCAGGCAGCAGAAACTTCAAAATTTCAACGATATCTCGCAGCGACTTAATGGCTTTGACCGAGGAGGCTGCGAAAATTTCAGGAATTCCCTAATGGAGGCTTACAGGGAAGAGGCAGAAAAGATTTTGCTCGCATGAAACACTTCGTCTAACAGGCGGGTATACGGTTCCCTCTCATACCTCACATACCCGCAAAACGTTGTGCGGAATGTCGAAGGGAGCGAGAAAAATGATTGTCAAGAAGTGCATCTTGAATTTAAAGGCAACTGGGTAGAAGTGGATATACCCTTATAAGGCTTAATAGTTCCATAAAAGTGAGGTGTAAACATGGAATTGAAAATCATAGTTGAAAAACATCCGGAAGGATACGTAGCTTATATCCCGTAGGTTTAAAGGGAGTGGTGGTTGGCGAGGGAGATACATACGAAGAAGCTCTACAAAACGTAAAATCAGCAATCAAATTCCACATAGAAACTTTTGGAAAGGACGTCTTTGAAGACGAAGAAGTTGTGGAGACATTCATTGCAGAAGTGGTAGTATAATGAAATTTCCAAGGGATGCACCCAGCCGCAAGGTTATAAAAGCATTTGAAGCCCTTGGTTAAAGTTGTTAGAGTTGGAAAGCATATCAATGATAAGAGGGAATCCTGATGGAACTAAAACTCCCCTAACAATGCCAAATCATGAGAGGATAAAAGGCTCAACCCTAAGAGTAATTTGTCGGCAAGCAGGGATAAAAAGAGAAGAATTCTTAGAAGCTTATGAAAGGGCATGAGCAACATCGCCTAACAGCGGACATACGGCTACGGTGCTTCGCACCTACGCCCAAATTCGGCAAAGCCGAACTTCGTATCTCCGCAAAACGTTATACATCAGCAACCGGGTAGGGGAAAGGACGGAAGCTCACGCTAATACTTGACCGATTTTTCAATCCTTATCGGGATGCTCGCCACGTAATCCTCGGACTGCAAGCTCATGTTCACGCTCGCCATTGCGCTCATACCCCTCGTTTTCACAGTCGTTGGCGTCTCAAGCTCAATGCTCACTTCTTTCACCGCCGATGAACGCTTGTATCTGACGATGGCGCTGCAGTTTCCCATTGCGGTCACGTTTATTATCCAGACGATGGGTTCGGCTGCTCCAAAGCTCTCGTTTACGACGTTTGCAAAGCTCTTTTCCTTCCCACCGCCAACAGGCAATGAAATGTTCGTCTTTCTTGCGTTGTCGGGATAGCCCGTCCCATTAACCAGCACAAAAGTTTTGGGTTGCGCCACGGACACATTGCAGAAGCTTATGCTAAGGATGCCATCAAGCTCCTTCGTGTCAAGCAACGCCCCATTTATCACCATCATGATTACAGCGCCGTCGTTTGTCGTGCTCGTTGCATTTACGGTGAGGTTCAGCATCGTGTAGTTCGAAGGCGAGTGCCCGCACTTCAGAACAACATAAACCTCGGTTGTATTGAGGTTTGTGAAATTTAGGCTACTTGTGCAGTTCTCGGGAACTTCCGTTGAATTGACCTGCCAGCTGCCGTTAAAAACTTCCAAAATCCCATAAAACTTGCCCCCATAGCCTTCATTCGTTACGTTCACCGTGACTTCTTCAATCCTGCCCGCTGAAACATAAGCTGAGACGTTCATACGTATTATTTTCACCTCGACGCCCACACGCATCGCCACGACGCTCCACTCGAAACTCGCTTGCACGCCTCTTTCAAGAAGCTTGCCCCTCGCAAACTCTATCGCATTCTCCAAGCTTCTTACGACGTTTGAGAGCGGCTCGGAGGCGGAGGCGTTCGCCACTGCGTATGAGACGACGTCCTCGAAGAAGGTGCGAAGGTTGTCGATTTCATATTTCAGCGAAATCCTCGTGCGTGTCTGTGCTAGCAGGGCTTGAGAAACGAAGTGGGATATTAAAAGCAATATTAAGCACATGACGACCGCCGAAATTATGTAAAACTGCCCTTCCTTCCGCTTTGTCATCTTCTCCACCACGTCGCAAGTGCAACGTCGTAAAATTCCGTCTCGTTCAGGGCAACGAGCCTGTGGGCGCTCACGGTCGGAGGCTCAGGTCTTACGCCCTTCTCTCCCACTTCCGCCACAAACGAGCCTGAGACCTCGAATAAGAAGCCCACGTCCTCCGGCAGGAATGCACGGACTTCGACGCATGCCTTCTCGCTTTTACCCGATTTCAGCTCACGCACGACGTCCTTCAAGGCTCCGGTCTTCTCCATTGCCGACATCGCATCCTCGCATATCAGCTTGAGCTCCTTTTCTCCCCCTTCCGCACCCTCGTTTCCTACTACCGTGAGAGCATACATGAGGCAGAGAAGCACAAGGATGGCACTTAGCACGGCTTCGAGCGAGTGGCTCATCCGCATGTCACCTCCAGCGGCACGAGCGCTTTCATTCCTTCGTCCAACACGACCTCTTCTGCCACGACACGCCTCACGATAATCCCATCGACGGACGCTTTCAGTTCTTCCTCAGGCACACTCACCTCCAACAAGACTTTCTCGCCCGACGTAGCGTTATAAAGGTAAACGTGCTTCAAATCTGCCTTTAAGCTCGCAAGCGTCACGTTAATCTTTGAAAAGTTCGAGTTCTCGCCTCTTAGCTCCTGCACGTGCCTCCACGCAGCGTTCGGCAGGACGTAAGCTTCGGCGCCGAAGCCTGTGTATGGCAACTCCGTCTCGTTCACGAAATATATATCGACGCCTGTCCTGTTATTCACCGTTTTGACAAGCTTCGTGGCGTTCTTCTCATCCCTCGCATCCACGAGCACCGCACTCTCGAAAACGCACGCCACCCTCGCCTGCGTCAAGTTCCGCTTGCTCAGGTTGAAGCCCAGCCCGTGAAGTGCGGCAGTCTTCAAAAGCTCGTCCCTTTTCAGCCCGTAATGCATTGCGAGCGTCGCATACGCCACGTATGAGACGACAAGTGCGAACAACACAAGGCTCAACGCAAGGTCGGCTTTCATCATAGAATTACCACCTTGAAGAAAATGTAGCCGGAGAGCATCATCAGAGCGGAGTGCTTCAGCCCGAACACGGCGGAGCGCTCCCCAAGCTTCCCGGCAACCAGCCCCGAAAGCACAGCCATTATCATCGACGCCCAGAAGAAGTGCGTCTTGTAAAACCCGATGGTTGCGGGCACTCCGATTTCTATCATTGCGGGGAGCAGTTGCGTGACGAGCACGTATACAATGCCGAGGAATATGAAGTATGCGATGTAGATAATAGCGACGTAGGTTTTCAGCGTGCTCGAAACCTCCTTTTTTATGTCGTTTAACCTTTGTGCGTCTACGGAGACCGCCGCTAGAATGTCGCCGATGTCGCCGCCCGCTCTATTTGCTCCTATGATGATAGAAACTGCCCTTTTTATCATTGGAAGCTTCTGCTCACGTCCGAACTCCTCCAAAACTTCCTCGAACGGGCGTCCCCAAGATATTTGGACTGCCATTCTACGAATAGCATCGGTTAAAGGTCCGTAGTCGGCGTCCGCGGTCTTTATCAGAGCTTTTGCGGGGTCCATTCCCGTCCGCACGGACATCGCCAAGTCTCTTAGAAAAAGGGGGAACGCATCTTCCTCCCTCCGCCTCCTCAGGTTGTCGAAATAAGTGAACGCGGACAAAGGCGCAATTGCGGCGAGCGCCGTAAATATCAGAATGTCCTCATCCACCATTCCCGTCTCGAAAAAGATTTTCAGGTTCAGAATGAGTAGTGGCGTGTACGCCGCTATGGACGCAAGGATTACGAGGTCTCTGCCCCTTATTTCCTTTCTCCTCTTCAAAACAATTTCGTTACGCAAGTTCGCTCACCCTTTTATGTCCGGAGGCATAACGGCATCCATGAACAGGAGGAAGAGTATGGAGCCGAACGGTATGAGTATGTAAATTGAGGCTAGAAATGCGAATTCGCTGCCGAGCAGGGCGGCGAGCGTGCCCTTCGTCCCGGTTATCAAATTCACAGCGGTCGTCACCGGCAGCATTATGAGGACAAAGAGAGGTCCGAGGACGCAGAGAACGACGTAGAACTCCGAATATATCGCAACGTCTTCGATGAATCGCCGCAATAAAAGGCGACGCTCCTCCATCAGCACCTCGGAGACCTCCACGAGAACCTCCGAAAGGTCGGAGCCTGCAGTCACCGACGATATTATCGTGTTGAGCACCGCCTCCAACTTCGGCGACGGCGCCCGCTTCGCAGCGTTTGCAAGGGCGCTCAGAACGTCAAAGCCCAAAACCTCCATGTCCCGCACGATGTAAGAAGCCTCGACGCTTATCTCCTCATAAATCTCTTTTGCCCCCGCAAGCGATTTGAAAATTCCCTGTGGGGGGACGCCTGCTGACGCCAGCGTCGCCATGTAGCTGAAGGCGTATGGTAGAACGTCATCTATTCTTTTCGCCCTCCTCCTCGCCCTGAAAATAGGATAAACGAGTTGTGCGGAAAAAGAAAGCGCAAAGAGCGCAGGGAACAAAAGGAGAAGCGGCATTGGAATTAGGATGCGCGCAAGCGGTAAGATGATGAGCGCTATCGCCAGCGAGTTCATGATTGCGATGCTGAGAAACATGCCGGTGCTCATTCTTATCCTCGCCCTCTCAAGCAGCACGTCAAGCTCCTTGAACCCCCTCTTATCTATTCTCGCTCCCAGCCCCCTGTATGCAAACCCCTTATAGACGTCCAAAAATCTCCTGAAATCCCCTCTACTAATTTTCAGCCCAGAAATGCCGATCAATAATACTTTCAGCCGCTCAATCGCCCTTTTTACTCCTCTCCTATACACTTTCATTGGAACGCATCCTCTCCAAGACTCTCTCAGGGTTTATGTAGTATTCGGCGATGATTTTAGAGAGCTCGTGGTATGAGCCTACGCCCAACGCACTCATCCACCTCAAAACCTCCTCCCGCCTCTCAAGCTCCTCATACATTTTCGCAGTCTCGACGCCTGCGTAGCGTGCGATGCGCTCGAGCAAGTAGCTCTTGCCGCTGAAATTAAAGGTGTCGTTCATTGGGTCCCAGAGGAAGACGTCGTGAGTGACGACGTCGTCACGCTCCTCGTCGTAACGCACGACCTCGGTTATTTGACTTGTTTTCCTCACCACTTTGCCCTTATACTTCGTGCGCACCTGCATGCATATGCAGTTCAGGCTGTCGAGCATGACCTTCGGGATGTTCATCGGCGGCGACTGGAGGCGCTGAATCACCGCACGAGGCGAGTTTGCATGCATCGTCGTTAGCGCTAAATGCCCCGTGGCAATCGCTTGGAACAGCACGCTCGCCGCCTCGCCCCGCACCTCGCCGACGATAATGTAGTCGGGGCGTTGCCTTAACGCAGATTTCAGCAGGTCGAGCATTGTTATCTCACCACGCCTCCGGCTTGCGACGATGCCTGATACGCCGGAGATGCCTGAGATTATGGAGGCGCCGAAGCCCGTCCTCGTCACGCATGGAATCCAATTCTCGTGCGGCAATTGTATTTCAGGCGTGTCTTCTATCGAAATTATCTTCATGTCTGGGGGTATGAATATAGAAAAGGCGTTAAGGAGCGTCGTTTTTCCAGTTGCCACCTCCCCCGCCACGATTATGGAAGAGCCGCCTTCTATCAGAATCCAGAGGTATGCAAGCATTTTTGCATTTATGGAGTTGAAAGCCATCAGGTCTAAGGGCGTTATCGGCTCTATCTTGAACTTCCGTATCGAGGACGTCGAGCCTCGCATCGTAACTTCCTTGCCGAGCGTCAGCGTCACCCTGCTCCCCTCGGGCAATGACGCCTCCAGAATCGGTGTGGCTATGGAAATGTGGCGCCCGCTCCGCTGCGCCACTTTTATAATGAAAGAATCCAGCTCGCTCCCGCTCTCAAACTTCACGTTAGTCCGCATCGAGCCAAAGAAGCGGTGATAAACGTAAACGGGGACGCCTACGCCGTTGCACGAAACGTCCTCGATGTGCGGGTCGTCAATCAGCGGCGTTATCTTCCCGTAACGTGCAAGGTCTCGCAGGAGGTAGTAAGCGAGACGCCGCCTCTCCGCACCAGTCAGCTTTATGTCGTATTCCTTCAGAATTCTCTCAAATTTCGAGATTAGATACGCCTGCTTGTCTTCAACCTCGGAAAAATTCGCGTCGAGAACCCTATACACGATGTCCTTAAATTGCTTTAAAAGGCACTTTAGGCGCTCGTCAAGCTCGGGCTCCACGACATTGTATCTCAGCCGCCCTTCCGTCTCGTCGAAATGTATGTGGGCGTAGGAGCCGCCGTTCAACCTATACTTCACGTTTATCCCATGCAAAGAGCGGAGGTCGAGCACCTCGTAGCCCCTAAGGCCATCGGAAGACGGCAGTGCTTCCAATTCTTCAAAAAATTCGTCCCTTTCGTCCTCAACCCCACCCTCCTCTCTAAATCTTTTCAGCTTGCTCCCTCTCGCCAAAACCCCAAGGAACTCTTTATTAAGTTTAAGAGCCCTAAGCATCCTCTCCCCTCGCCCCCACCCCTTCATACGAGCCTCACCTCCACGCTACCATCATCCCTGCTTACGACCACTACAAAATCCCCCTTTGCCTCCCCAGAGGCGTTGACGCTCTCTTTCAACGGAAGGTCAAAGCTGTATGTTCTATCGAGGGTAACATTTATGTGAAGCGTCTTTCCCTCGCTGTTAAGACTCACGACGGGCGTTTCAGGGAAAGTTGGAAGCCCAACCCGCATTCTAACGCATCCTCCCTCGCTGACGGCGTCGAGACAGCTGAGGACGGCATCCGCAACGTCCGAGGCGGCGTTCCTCGCCAATGCGTGCTCGGAAGCTTTAAGCGAGAAGTTTTCTATGCTTCCCATCAATGTGAGCGTGGTGAGCACGATAAGGACGCCGACCGCTGCCGCAGTCATGTAGTGAACCTCAAGCATCACACCACCTCCAGCCTTATCTTGTAAATCCGAAACGTGACGTTTTCGTAACTTGCGTTGTAGGGCTCGCCGATGGAGACGTTCACGCCCTCAAACATCTCAGAGGAGCAGCCGGCATTCCTCACGAGAACCTCGCCGGCGCCGCCGTAGTAAGCGATTTCGTAGCACGTCACGACAAGCTCCGAGCTTTCTGCTCTTACCTCAGGCTCAAGTTCTAAAAAACTGCCTCCGCACTCGAATCTGTAACTTTTTACGCTCACCTCTGCAGTCTCGGAGCTGTTTTCTGTCCAAATCTTCACTTCTGAGGTTTTCAAGGAGAGCGGGTGCGTCAGGAAGATTTTTCGGGAGGAAAATTTGCCCTCATGCGAGACTTCTTCCACAGCCGCTTCGAATCTCCGAAGCTCGTTGCTTCCGATTTTACGCTCAGAGACGCCGAACCCCGTCTTTATGGTATTGTGCCCCCATTCATAGAGCATGAATGCCGTTATGGAGAATACGGCGGTGAGTAGGAGAGCGGAAACAACCAGACTCACGCCCTCAGCTCGAAACATGAATTACCACGCTCCTTTCCGCAGTTTTACCCTCTAAGCTCCTCGCCTGAAGCCTCACGACAATGTCGTCCCCGACGGCGCACTCGTTGACAAGGACGTAAACATAGACGGTTCTCTTCGAGTTAGGAGCGACTTCGCCGACGGCGTATTCAGGGCAGTGAAGCTTAACCCACTCCTCAGAAGAAGTGCTGTTAAGGAAGCTGGTCGTGTTTATGGCGTTTCCGTCTTCATCCGACGCATACAACGCCGTGCCGTCGTCGGCGAGCAGGAGCAGGGCGTTGTCGCCGCCCGTTATGTTGTTGAAGTAAAGTTCGGAACCGTTGTATTTGAAAGCTGAGCCGTTCGGGTAGAGGAGCTGGTGGTTGTTCTCCCTGTCGATGCGGAAAGCCCGCCACTCAACATTTCCGCTCAAAACTGAAAGCTTAAGATTCACAGCGGTTAATTTCAGATCGCCGTCGTTCCAAAGCTCCACCTTTATCTCCTGAATGAACCTCTCGTCGTAACCCTCGCTTTCGTTTATTCCTATCTCGCCATTACTATCTTTGTCCCTCCCTGATACGTAGTATTCGGAGTAGGAGGACATGCGAAGCTCAGCGAGCGTGTATTTTAACCTTTCAGCCGTGCCGCGCTCCGCCTCCTCAGCGACTTCAGAAAGCGTTCCGTGATACCAAATGTAGAAGGAAGAAGCTATCACGACGGAGATGGCTACAAGTAGGAGCGCGGACGTTACAAGAGAGATGCCTTTTCTATCCATTTCCTCACCTTTTTTGCTACTTTATTATTCTTGTCTCACACTAATTAATAACTTTGTCGGTAATGCTCGTGCTCGACGGTGGGTGGCGTCTTAGGCTGCGATGCTGTTTCAGCGTGCCGTAGCCGCCGTCTCATTCACGTAAAAGTGATTTCAGGAATGAAACGGCGTCGTCGAGTTTGGTTTTCGGCTGGAGTCCCAAGCGTCTGAGGAGCTTCACGAGCGTCGGCGCTTCAAGCCCGAACGCCTCAAGCACTTCCTCTTCGTAAAGGAGTTCCAAGCCGCCATCCTTCACAATTCGTCCATCGAACATGATGGCGATGCGGTCGCAAAGCTCAGCCGCCAGCTCTATGTCGTGCGTGGCTATCACCTTTGTCAAGTCCAGCCGTCGTATGAGTTCAATCAGCTCCCGCCTCGCCTTTGGGTCTAAATTGCTTGTCGGCTCGTCGAGCACGAGAATTTCGGGTTTCATGGCGAGTGCAGTCGCAATTGCAACTTTTTTCTTCTCGCCGAAGCTCAAATGGCTCGGCATCCTCTCCTCGTAACCCTCAAGCCCTAACAAGCTCAACGCCTCCTTCACCCTTCGCTCAACCTCTTCCTCCTCAAGCCCCAGATTCATAGGTCCAAAGGCGACGTCGTCGAAGACCGTGAGCGAGAAGAGCTGGTCATCCGGGTTCTGGAAAACCAATCCTACTTTGCTCCTTATTTTCCTCAAGTTCTCCTTGCTAATCTTCATCCCAAGGACTTCCACCTCGCCTTTCCCTTGTAGGATGCCGTTAAGGTGGAGGAGGAGCGTGGACTTCCCGGCGCCGTTCGGTCCCAAGATTGCGACACATTCGCCCTCGAAAACCTCAAAATTTACACCCTTAAGTGCAGTCGTGCCGTCGTCGGGATATGCGTATTCCAAATCCTTCACAAATATTACTCGTTTCATAATTTTAGCTCCAAGATGAGAGGAGATAAGGAAAGGAACAACAACAGGAGATCAGGGAGGCGGAAGCTCGGGCGCTCTCTACGGATTTTGAAGCCGAAGCACCTTGAGAGCATTGCTCTACGTATCTGCTCGCCGTGCTCTATTACACGAATAAAGAGGATGCCTATGGTCTGAGCCAGCACCCGCAGCCGCCGTCTGAAGCTTATATTTTGGTCTCTCAAATCAAAACATCGGCTCTTCTGCGTTACGACCATCCTCGCAAGCTCCTCGCTGAAAAGCCGAATGTATCTCGCCATCAGTGAGACGAGCAGTATGATTTCCTTGGGCACACGCAAGTTCGCCAGCCCTTTTATGAGCTCGTGGTCGTTCGTGCTATAGAAGAGCAGGGATGCGACGGCAACCGCCGACGTTATCCGCAGGCAAAGCGTGAGGGCGGAGATGAAACCTTCGTATGTCGCTTCGTATCCGAAAATTGAGAACATTGGGTGTCCTTCGTGCATGAAGGGGTGGAACATGAGAATCATTGCTAAGAGCGGGGAGACTACGAGCGTTCTGCCGGCGACGTGCCTCAGGGCGCCGTTCATCAAGCAAACTATTAAGAGAGCGGCACATATGAGCGTGAGCGGCTTCAGGGAGCATGTAACGATGGAGAGCACTGCAATGACAAAGGCCAGGATTTTGGTCTCTGCGCTGAAGTTTTTGGGCATCGCCGTGAAGTTTTTAGGCATCGCCGTGAAGTTTTTAGGCATCGCCGCCACGCCCCCTACCGGCTGCTTACTTCTTACGTTGCCGCTTTTTCGCAAGGAAGACGCCGAGAACCAAGCCCGGGAAGAAGCCTGCGAGCAGCGTGGAGAGTGGTAGTAGCGACGATGGTATTTCCTCAGTTTCAGCTCCTGATGAGCCGACGAGCTGGACGAGCGCCGCCGCTATGCCCGCCCGTATATCGTCATTGTTCACAACCACTACTCTCACCTCATTGCTTTCCTCCTCGCCTATCATCGTGTTCGGTCCTGGTTGTATGACGATGCCGGCAAGCTCTTCGTCGCTTAAAACCTCTTTGACTTCGTTCAGATGGTCTATGACGACGACGGCATCGCTACTTCTCAGCTCCTCACGCAAGGCGGCGCTCACGTCGTCCGTCGGGACGACTTTCGCTCGCATTCCGAGGTCGCTCACTGCGAGCTGCGCATCTTTATACGCCTCCCAGTCGGCGACGACGGCGAGCTTTATCTCCTTGCTTTTCACCGGAATGTGCGCTTGCGCGCCGCTGAAAACTGCGAGTGCGAAGGCGGCGAGCAGCATCCACACCCACAATTCATTTCTCGCTCTCATATTTCCACGCTTCTGAATCCGACTCTTCGCAGGAAGTCCATCATGAGGACAGTAACGACGCCTTCGAAGGCGCCTTCAGCGGAGTAAACGGCGACGTTGAAGGGGAGGATGAAGTTAAGGGGAAGGACGCCGGCAGCCGTCAGTATGAGGGCGTTCATGATAGCTGCCGTGAGTATGCCGAGGAAGGCGCCAGAGAAGATGCCAACCCTCTCGTTAACATCATGGAGGAGTTTAAAGGAGAAGACTGCGGGGAAGGAGCAGCAGACGCCCATGACGAGGGTGTTAGCGCCGAGCGTCGTGAAGCCACCCTCGCCGGCGAGCATGAATTGGAAGAGGAGGCAGAGGAAGGAGACGAGGACGCCGCTCAGCGGTCCTAATGCGATGGCGGCGAAGGGTATCATAATCAGGTGAAAGGGGATGCCAACTGGAGTCGGGATTTCAAAAAGAGTGACTGCGAAGACGAAGGTTGCGACCGCCGCCGTGTAAACGACATGACGCCCTCCTGCCTCCTCGTCGAGCTTGCGGAGCTTGAGTATGTAAAATGCGATGAAAGGCGCCACGAGGAGCCAATACATTAGGCACTGACGTATCGGAAGTGCGCCGTCCGGTATGTGCATGGTATCACTTCACTCGAAAATATTAATATGAGTTACGCTTTTGCGGGGCGTGGCTGCTTAAGGTGTCATCGCTGTTAGAAGCGGGCGGCGTTGCGTTGTTGCTTGAAATGCTGGATGAGCGCCACGTCCTACGAACGACGGCAGCCGCACCGCAAACCGCTCGCCGTCACCGGCTGACTCCACGCAGGTCATCCACTGGCGAGCACCGAGAACATCAGACGCATTCAGCTTAGAGTAGAAAAAGGGTTTGCTGACAGTCCTAAGGGACGTGTCCACATAACATAAGCCCACCGCAACCGATTATAGTATAGCATGAACAACTTACAGAACACATTCCAGTTTCTAACGGATTAAAGCAGCTAATTGAGAAAAGAGCGTCTTTATCCGTGCTTCAGCGAAAAAACACCGATTCAACCTTGCTTCTCTCACCGAAAGGACTGATGTTCAAATTCCCAACCAAGACTTCTCATAGCATCCATCAACCATGCTTATCTATAATAATCAGGGCTTATTCTCGCAGTATTCTAGCCCTTCCTTTACAACGTAGTTAGATAAATTCCGTGTTGTATAAACTCTCATAATCAACTCATTCCTCTCCACACCGCAGAATAAACATATACGCTTTTTATTCGCTTTAACAACTGTTTCGTCTGAGGCAATCAGATTTCTTTTTTTCTCTGTTGTAACCGGTAGCTTCTCTTCAAATTTCTTTTCTTTATCCAGTTCCGGACAGAGGTTTTAGAGACGGGATGGAGCTCTGACAGATTTCTGGCAGCCCTTCCCCGAAGCCGTCTGAATATAAGCTAGGATCTTAACTCGAAAGGCGGCGGCACCTTATTCCTCTCAAACACCTTCAACTCCTCCACAATCCCCCTTACACTACGCATAAAAATAGTTCCCCCCATTTATAATCTTATGTGGACACGTCCAAACAAATCACCAAAAATTTAAATAGGTGAAACATCCATCCCATTATGGTGATAATAAATGATATATGGAATAGAAAGGAAGAAAGTGGATGAACAGGGAAGATTCGTTCTGCCATCGGATTGGAGAGCGGAAGAACTAAAAGAGAGCAGAGAGGTATTTGTGATAAAAGGGAAGGGGTATCTGAAGATAGTGCCGAAGAAGAAGGTGGACCTAACCAGATTCTTTGACAGTGCCGACCTTGGGATGAACATAGAAGATTGGGATGAGTTCGAGAGGAGATTTTATGAGCAATGAGATTTCTTGATGCGAATGTGTTCATTTACGCATATTACAAGCCGAAGCGTGAATTGACCGAGAAGGAGAAACAGATGAAGGAGCATGCAAAGGAGACAATAAGAAGAATAAACGAGGGAGAAGAAGTAATAACAACCGTTGTCCATCTTTCAGAAGTTGCAAATATTCTGAAGAGGGCGTTATCAATGGAAGATTTGTATTCGCTGTTAATCGGGCTCTTCTCAATGGACAATGTAAAGATTGTTGATGTCACAACTGAGGATTACTTAGGCGCAGTAGAATTGATGAGCGAGTTAAAGATGGACCCGAATGATTGTCTGGCGGTGAGTGTAATGCGCCGTGAGAATATAAATGAGATTTACACTTTTGATAAGGGGTTTGATGGTGTTGCGGGTATAATAAGAGTCCCGTAAAGTAGGTGGTGAAAAAATTGTTTTGAGATAGGGTAAAACTTTAAATACGGAAGTCAAACTACTTGAAATCATCTCCACTGAGTTTTGCTTCTGCGGCGCATTTTCGGAACTACTGTTTCTGCCGCTTGACCGCTGTTGCACGTTTTACGATGCGAACGACGGCAGCCGCACCGCAAACCGCTCGCCGTCACCGGCTGACTCCACGCAGGTCATCCACTGGCGAGCACCGAGAACATCAGACGCCGAGAACGTTAGACGCATTCAACTCGTAGAAAAAGGGAAAAAGGGGGAAAAATAAAGCTTAAAATTTCGGCGCTGCCAGCCGCCCGCCTATCGCCTTACAAGTGCGCTACTGAGCACTTGCTGGGCTATGCGTGCGCCTCGGACATGTAGCCCGTATCCTTGAAGTAGATCGTGTAGCTCGTCTCTCCTAGGAGTTTTCCTCCGGAGTAGACCTGTATTGGCAGGCTGTATGAGATTCCATCCCTGAAGCTCGGCAGATCAAGCACCTCTGGAGCGAAGTGCCTGTTCCCTAGCACAATCCAAGTTGACTTCGACTCGCCCGGCTCGATGTCTCCGAGCTCATAGACGTTTGATGAATGCTTGGCTATTATCTCGTCCTCGTTGACAACCAGCGCAACCGTATCGACGAGCAACCTGTTGTCCGTAAGCTCTTCAAGGATTTCCTTAACGCCCTCATCAGTAGTTGTAGTATAGCCATTAGCTGTTAGCCAGCCCTCCCAGTTGTCACTGACAAGTGTTGTGAGATTCCAGCTTGAATTTACCTTCGATAACGCTTCACTTAGTTTGTCAGCATCGTCAACGACGGCAGCCATGTGGTATGGGAGCTTGTACATGTAGGTTATGTACGGAACCTGTCCGTTGTCTGCTGCGATCACGTCATGACCCGTTGGGGTCGTCGCAGGATTCACAAGCTCAAGTCCCGGTCCTACCATGGTGTCGTTCAAGCCTAGATCGTCATCAATTACCTTATTGTAGGCTGACAGGTTGTCATACTGGCTTCCGAGGACGGGTCCGGCGTTAACGCTGTGGTTGGTGTCGAGCATGAGCGGCATGTGGCTGACCTTGTAGCCGTTGAAGACGTAATGTATTCCCGCATCGTCTACTGGATTTGCGAATGTAGCGTAGGCTTCACCGAGCGCAACCTTTGCCGACATATAACCTTCTTTGACGCCGAAGTAAGTATCGACCGGTTTCACTCCAGTCATCTCGATTGACATCAGTTCCGTAAGAGTTTTCTCCGGACCCTGCTTATCGAGCGCTCCGACTTCGGTGTTCGGCTCGACCCAGACGAGTCCCTCCTTGGTCTCCACTGCGTGCAAGCTCCACCAGCAGTTGTCGTGCGGCGTCTCTGCAATAACAAGTTTGGCATCCTCTAAGGTTTCCGTTCCCGTGTTCGTCACTGTCGCCTTGTAAACGATGAACTCCCCTTCGTGCATGAAGGTGTTCATCAGCTTGTAGTCGTTCTCTTCCATCACGTTCCTCGGCGGCACCCAGATGCCGATGGCGTCACAGCAGCCGCACAGCTCGTTACCATCCGAGTCCCATCCTCCTTCACCGTCAAACTTGAAGTAATCCTTGGTTGTATCGTTGAACTGGAATTCGAAATGGGCTGAATTGCCTGGTTCGTACTCCATACTGCCACCTATTATATATTCGTAGTCGATGTAGTAATCGGTGTTGTTGCTCATGTTTCCTCCGGAAAGCACCTTTATCTGACCTGCTATGTAGTTCATCTCATAATCAGTTCCACTGGTGTATGTTGTTGCTCCACTTGTGTCTGTTACTGTTTCAGACCCTTCCACTATGTTTGTATGTGCTAACTGAACCCATTGGTCATACAGACTGGTGAATGTCTCATTCGTAACAGACGGTATAATCCACATTCCTTCCTCTCCGGGCTTCCACTCTGGGATTTCGATCATGGGTCCGATGAGTTCGACTGTGCTGGGGTCGAAGCTGAGTTCGAGGTCTTTGGCGGCTTTGAGACCCTCCTCAGCTCCTTTCCACCACCCCGAAAGCGCACCGGATGTTTCTTTGCTGGTCGTTGCGCCGGAGCTTCCAGCCATTCCTGAATACCAGACGTAGAGACCGGCGGCGGCGACGACGGTGATGGCGACCATCAGGAGGACGGCGATGACGGGCGAGAGACCTTTGTCCTTTTTAAACATCTGCGCTCACCTCCTCTCCTCCCTTTCTTCAAACGTTCGACACACGAGCGTGCCCCGGCGGCACTGCCCTTTCGGGCGGAACACTACGGGCACGCTGGCGGCATGCGTCGCCGCCGTTACAACATGGACAAAATAGTAATAAAAAACTTTAATTTCGTATTCACAATTACATTGACATGTTGGCATTGGTGTTACGACTGCATGAGGAAGAGCGGGCGGCGTTGGGGGCGGCGTTGCCGCTGCTGGACGATGCCGAGAAACGGCGGGCACTTGCGCTCCTTATGCTTGACGCCGGTGGGAGCGTTGTCGTCGTCGCAAGGAAGCTGGGCGTGAGCCGCCAAGCCGTTTACAACTGGGTGCGGCGGCTTGAGGATGCGAGAAGACAGCGTGACGTGCTTCGTAGCGTTTTAAATGCGAAGCCGCCGGGACGCCCGCCCGTGAAGGCGGTGCGTGTCGTCGAGTTTTTAAGGCGTCTGGAGCGTGTGCCGCCGGCGGCGCTCGGCTACGAGAGCGCAGAGTGGACGACGCCCGCCCTCCTCGATTTTCTGAGGAAGAACGGCGTAAAGGTCAGCGTCTCGACGCTCCGCCGATGCCTCCGGGCGACGGATTTCAAGCTCGCTCTTCACCGTCGGCGCACAGGGCGCAGGTAGCTCCCCCGAGTCTGGGGCTCCCCGTCGGGCTGAGCACGCTGCCCCTGCCCACTATAGGCATGGGCTCGTTTCGGTAATTTTCAGCCTTAAAGTATATATTTACCACCAACCTCCTACACTTGTCAGCCCTTTAAACTCCTCTCTACCGTATTGCTCTTTGTTCGCAGATCATCTAAAATCGCCTAAGGTCTTGTGCTCATAGCTCCGCTTCTCATCAATTATGTGGACGACCTCATTCCCTCTTGCTTTGAGCGCGTGCGAGATGAGGAGGCGGTGGCATCTGAAATAAAGAACTTCAGCGCACATGAGCGCCACTTTGCGCTCAGCAGCGAGCCGTTCTACAAACTCCAAGCCACTGCGGAACTCCTCGCTTTCCATGTGTTTCCGGTAGCCGCCCTTACGGTAGCCGCCAAGCTCTTGGACGTGGAAGTATTCAATACCCGCCTCCTTGAGGCTCCGCTCTAAGTTTTCCTTTTTAAAGTGCTCAAGCTTCGACGTTGGGAAGCGGCGGACGTCCACGACAACCTCTATCTCGTATTTTTGAAGCAGCCGCAAAAACTCCTCCAAGCTCCGCCTGCCGGTTCCCACAGTCCAGACCTTTGGCATTTCTGCGTTGCACGGAACTCCAGTGCTGTGGTTCAGCGAGCACGCTTGAACTTGCGTCTGCGGGCGTCACATGCGAAGAACTCGCCGCTGATGTGGCAGAGCGGCTTCGCACGTTCGGCGTTCAGCACGGCGTCCCAAAACTCATCTTTGACCTCCGCACACACGACCCGTCCAACGATCCAAACGTGGTCGCCAAGCTCGTAACTTGCTTCGAGCGTGCATTCAACCCATGCCAGCGCCTCCCCTACCCTCGGCGGCTTCACGCACGCCGATGGCATAGCGGTGAGACCCGCCTTCTCGATCTCGCTGACCTCGTAGGGGAAGTCTGTTTCTAGGATGTGCATGAGCTCGCCGAAGTCCTCGCCGACGACGTTGGCGACGAACTCCTCAGTCTCACGGACGTTGCGCCAAGTATCGTGTTCAGGACTGCTGGCAAAGCCGTAAAGCGGCGGCTCGAAGCTTATCGGCGAGTTAAAGCTGAAAGGTGCAGCGTTCGGCACACCGTTCTTCGAGATGGTCGTGATGACCACTACGGGTCTAACAAGAAGCTTTGTAAAGTCTCGCTCCTTTATCCTCATCTTGCCCCCTAAATTTTATTATCATGCGAAAATAAAACATGAGGGGAGAGAGTTGTCGGAGCTAAAGCTGCAGTTTAATGAGACGTGGTGCTTAAGTTGTGAGAGCTACGATTGCCTTTTAAGGTGTCAGTACCTAAGCGTAGATAGGGAAACTGCAAAGGCTGAGATAAAAAAGATAATTCGCGGTGAAGACTCTTTCGTGCTGCACGAGTGCGTAACCTGTTATGCGTGCGAAGAGTATTGCAATAAGGGAAATCATCCATTTTATTTGATTGTCGAGCGTCAAGAGGAGAAAGACATACTGCCGGCGCCGAAGCCCATCATAAAGCAGTGGATTCAAATGGCTGAACCTACGAGACCTCTTGAAATCAGGGAAGTCAAAGAGCCTGTCATTTCACTTTGCTTCTTTCCCGAATATGTGAGTAAAATTCGGGGGAAGCTCTTTAAGGGCGCCTCCATGCTCACAGGAAGGCATTTCTTCTGCAACCTTGTGTATCTGCACTTTGCAAGAAGCTCCGTGACGAAAGAGCGACTTCCAAAAGTGATAGAAAACATAACAAGGCATGGCATCAAGGAGCTCATATGTCTCCATGACGAGTGTTATTCAACTTTTACCTCCTACGCGCCGGCCGTCGGCATCGAAGTCCCTTTTAAACCCATTCACTACTTTGAATATCTTTATAAAAAGCTGAAAGAGCGCGAGGACGAGATAAAGCCGCTGGGCATGAAAGTTGCATATCAGCGTCCTTGCTCGTCAAGGCTCGTGCCTGAAAAAGAGCACTTTGTGGACGACATATTCGAGCTTATAGGAGTTGAACGGGTGGAGCGGGAGTATGATGGGGAAAATTGCCTATGTTGCGGGGCGGTTTTCAAGATGCAGGGTAACTACGAGCTAGCGGTCGGCGTACAGAAGAAGAACGTGGAGGACATGGTGAATGCCGGGGCAGAAGCTTGTGTCTTCAACTGTCCATACTGCTTTTACACGCTGTCAGAGCTCGTTTCCGAGAGAAATATAAGGCCTCTACACATGATCGACATTTGCAGGCTCGCCCTGGGGGAGGAGGTGAAATGACTGACCGGATATACATATCCTTAGCGGAAATAGTGGGCGAGCAGTACGTTTCAAACAAACCTGAAGAGCTTTACATCTATTCCCGTGATCCGGGGCTGATGCCTCCTTATAAGCCCGACTATGTAGTTATGCCCAAAACGACGGAGGAAGTGCAGAAGATAGTCAAGCTTGCTAACGAGGAGAAGATGCCTATAGTCCCGCTGGGCGGCGGGCTTGTTCTCTCTGGGCTAACCAGACCTTTGAAGGGCGGAATCGTCATAGACCTGAAAAGGATGGACAGGATACTGGAAGTAAACGAGAAGTGTAGGTACGTCCTCATCGAAGCCGGCGTCACGCAAGGCAAGCTGAAAGCATATCTGGAAAAGAATTACCCTAGCCTGAGACATTCCATCCCGGATGCCCCGCCGTCGGCTACGGTCGTCGGCAACGTGCTAATACACGGGCAGGGGAGGCTGTCTCAGCCATATGGCTTCAATTCCGACATGATTAACGGGTTAGAGGTCATATTGCCAACGGGCGAAGTGTGCAAGATAGGTTCGTGCGCAGTCTCACCGTTCTGGTTTGCGAGGGCGCCCTTGCCCGACCTCGCGGGGCTTTTCATAGGATGGTTCGGCACGACCGGCATCGTCACAAAATTATCCCTTAGGCTTTATCCGAGACAGAAAACAAGGGACGTTGAAGTATTCGTAACCGAGAATCCGAACATCGTGCCGAATGTTATTTACTGCGTCACGCAGACTGAGGTTGCGGAAGACATAACGGTCTGGGCGCAGCCCTACCCGCTCATATTCAAGGACTTGCAGCACACGACGATATACATAACTGGAAATTCCAAGGAAGAACTTGAGCTTAAGCGGAAAATCATCTGGAATGCACTTCGAGAGCTAATTCAAAGCAGAGAAGGGGGATTTATGAACCTGACCCCGGGCATGAAGGTTAGTTTCTTGGAAATGCCGCAGACGTCCGTGACGAGGGTGGCGGATGTAAAAAAAGGCGGCGGATTCGAGTATGTCGGCGCAATAATCCCTGTTGAGAGCTTTCCAGAAGCTTATAGGGAAGGAATCAGAATTTCTCAGAAACACGATATCGGCACATATTCCTTCATATGCAGAGTCGTCGGAAGGGCACATTGCATGATGTTTGCATGGGCGTATCCATTCAATCGTGCAGACCCTAAGAGTATGGAAAGAGCGAGGCAGGCTTTGCAGGAGACGAACGAGCTTGCTCTCAGGATGGGTGGAATTCCTTGGAAGACCGAGGTGCCGGGGCAGAGACTAATCATGGAAATGATGGACAAAAACACGCTCAAGCTCATGAAGAGGATAAAGGAGCTTCTGGACCCCAACGGAATCATGAATCCCGGGAACTGGGAGGGAGCATGATGATAGAAGAACATATCAAAAAGCTGCACAGATGCTTCAGATGCGGCTTCTGCAAATTCACGAGCAATTTCACGGACTTGAATTGCCCCTCCTACATGAGATTCCGTTTTGAAACTTATTCCACAGGTGGGAGGTTATGGCTCATAAGAGCTTGGCTGAGCGGCGAGGTCGAATGGACTAAGCACCTTGCGGAGATAATATACGCATGTACAACCTGTAGAAATTGCGTTGAGCAGTGCGTGTTCGGCTTCAGTGACGACATCGTTAACATGATTGTAGCAGCAAGAAGCGAGGCGGTAGAGCAAGGGTTGGTGCCGCCCATCGTGAGAGACTTCCTGAACAACATCAGTAAGCATGGAAACCCATGGGGCAAGGCGAGAAGTAAGAGGGCGGCAGGGTTGAAAGGCGTGAGAAAGTATGGTCAACAACAAGAATACCTTTATTACGTGGGCTGCATAGGCTCTTACGACGAGCGTGCGCAGGTTGTTGCTAAAAGCCTTGCCGAGCTCTTGGAGATGGCGGGAGTAGCTTTTGGCATTCTCGGTGAGGATGAGGACTGTGATGGCAATGAAGTATATAGGCTTGGTGAAATTGGGTTGTTCCAGCTATTAGCTGAAAGGAATATCAATAAGTTTAAGGAGCTTGGCGTGAAGAAGATAGTTACACTTTCACACTCCCACCGCCAAGGAAGCCCCCTGATTTATCAGGGGGAGGAATTGGCGAAGATTATTTATATCTTTGACCCGTACCTTAATACGGGTGCTGAGAGTGGAGAGGGTCGTTGTCAAGGCTCTAAAGCTCAACATGCTGCCTTTATCAAGGAGGAAAGGACGCTTGTTATCCGAGTTATTTAGTTCTGTCCTTGGCTGTTGCAATGACATCCTTTCCATTGCCAAATCCGCCAATCCAGAGAACTTCGCCATCCTACATACCACCTCCTATTCTGTTATCAAGCAAAAATACAGCTTGCATTCTCAAATCCTCGTTGATTGCATCCATCAAGTCTGGGAGAACTTGAACTGCAAAGAGTTTAAGCAAGTCCCAATCAGATTCAACATCCCTCGTTCTGGTAGATTTGCCAAAACAAAACGAGGAAATCCCGTCGTTGTTGCATCGTTTAATGGAAACGGTAGAATTGCCTTGCCAATCAAGCAGGATGGTGCTTATAAAAGATTTGTTGAGCATCTTGAAGATGGTTGGATTTGCACGCAATTCAGACTGCACAAGGAGGATGGACATTACGTTGTCATCGCTAACCTTAGAAAGAAGTTCAAAGTTAAGCAACGTTATCAAGCAGTTGTGGGAGTTGATGTTAACAGCGGTAGCTTCGCTTTGACGGTCTTGGGGGGTGATGGTGGAGTTAGAAAGCAGTTGTATCTGGGAAAGGATATATGGCACAAGCAATGGAAGTTCATGAAGCGGAGAAGTAAGCTTAGGAGTTATGCGGACAAGGGAAGCGGTAGAGCACGGCGTGCTCTCCGCAGGATGAAGCATGATGAAAGAAACTTCGTCAACACGAGGATATGGCAGGTTGCACACGAGATTGTCGAGACTGCAATGAAATACGATGCTGTAATTGCCATTGAGAAACTCAAGAACCTCAGAAAGAAAAGCGGTAAGGAGAGAAAACCTAAGAGAGCTAACAGGAAAATACATCGTATCCCCTTCCACAAGTTCAAGCAGGCTATTCAATCTGTGGCATGCAGCACGGCATTGATGTCGTTGAAGTTCCCGGAGCAAGAACATCTCAGAAATGCCCAAGATGTGGCTACACTTCGAAGAGAAACTGGGTTTTCTTCAACGGTAAGAGAAAGCTGTTCAAATGCAAATGTGGCTACGA
>NZ_JBMXYC010000012.1:0-40255 GCF_053996935.1 Candidatus Alkanophaga liquidiphilum | reverse complement strand
GATAGTATAAACAAGGAAGTGGCGGATTTCGTCAGGAAATGCTGGGAGATGGGAGTGGCGGAGATGGTATGCGGCGGCGACCTGCGAGGAATAAAAATGATGCAAAGTTCAACCCGAAGGCAAATGCATGATTCATAACTTCTGGTCTCCCGGCTATCTATATAAGCGGATAAGCGAGAAGGCGGAAGAATACGGAATAAGAACGAGAAGGGCGGATGAAAGGGGCGGCACAAGCAGCGAATGTCCACGCTGCGGCGGCTCAAAACACGTAACAAAGAGCGGCAGACTGTTAAATGCATGAAATGTGGGCTGGAAGCCCATAGAGATGCAGTAGGTTGTATAAATATAGGGCTCGCTCAGGGGGAGAGACTCCCTGCGGGAGTCGTTAACAGGGCGGTGGCTCGCCCTCTGCTCTCCGAAGCAGGAACCTCCGCCCTTTAGGGCGTGAGGATGTCAGGTCCGACCGCCACTTATGTAACGTAAGCTAATCCTTAAAACCCGGACGACAAACAAAGAAATATGACGAAATTCTGCCCGAAGTGTGGCTCCGCAGAGCTGAATTACCTACCGTGGCTCGGCGAGATTTACGTATGTCGCAACTGCGGCTATCAAGGTGCGCTCGTCATCGAGGATGGCGAACTGGCGAGGGAAATAAGGGAGAAGCATTTTGAGGTAACTGAGGAGGATACTAAAGCAGAGCTTAAGGGGTCTCAAAGACGGAAGGGCTGATATGCTACCGCAAGAGCAAGAGCAAGAGTTATGCCCTGAGCGGCAGAATCCTTGCCACGACTACGCCCTTAGCCGTAACGACGACATGCCTGTGCTCCTTATCGGAATAGATGACACTGACTCCAAATATGGCATGTGTACCACTTACATCGCTGTGCTTCTCGTCAAAACCTTAAGCAAATATGGCAAAGTCGCTCTGCCAATCCTTATGCGGCTGAACCCCACCATTCCTTACAAAACTCGTGGGAACGGCGCCGTCGCTCTTATCGTCTCAACCGAAAAAGAAAAAGAAGTCAAGGAACTCGTGCTTCAGACCGTCGCTGAAAATGCGGAGCTTAAAGCTGAAGGCACGGAGCCGGGTGCTGTTTTCGTGCGCTGTCACGAGCTTCGGAGCTATGCTGAGCGGCGTCTCGCTCGCTTCTCAGCAGCGGCGGTGCGGCACGTCCTCAGCGTCGAAAACGCCGAAAAGACATTAGCGAAACTACCTGCGGAATGCTCAGCTTTCAAAAAGAGGGGAAGAGGGCTCATTGGAGCGCTGGCGGCGACTGGCTTCTTTTTTCTCGGATGCTGCGGCGACGAGCGACTCCTCGACAAAACCTACGAGCTTATCGCATATCGGCACGAAGAGCGGTGGGGCACGCCTCGTGATATTGACGATGCTTCCGTGTTTCTGGCGGACCGCCTCACCTACCCCCTGACGTGGGACACCGTAGACCAATCGCTCCGCCGCGTAATCTGTGCACCCCACTCCCCTTGCCCCATCCTCTTTGGCATACGCGGTGACGATGTCGCCGCAATCCGCAAAGCATACGAAGTCATACGCTCTGAGCCCGTCAAAATGGCTCAGCTCTTCGTCACGAACCAAGGGACAGATGCCCATCTCATAGAGGCTAAAATCAGCGACGTCGAAAACTATCACTCTTACATTCTGAAAGGTGTCGTCAGCCGCAACCCCATTGTGACAAAGGGGGGACACGTCTTCTTCTCCCTCTCCGACTTTGATGGCACTGCCGCCATAGACTGCGCCGCCTACGAGCCTACTAAGGGCTTCAGGAGCGTCGTGAGGAAGCTGCGGGTCGGTGACGTCATTGCCGCTTACGGCAGCGTTAAAAACTACACGCTCAACCTCGAAAAAATAGAGGTCCTCAAACTAAAAACACACGTCGTCAAGAAAAACCCGAAATGCGACATCTGCGGCAGGACCATGGAATCTGCGGGTATGAATAAAGGGTATAGGTGTGTCGCTTGCAAAACGTATGCGGCGTCGCCGATGCTCGCCGTGGAGCGTCGTGACATAGACGAAGGGTTTTACGAGGTGACGCCGAGCGCCCGCAGACACCTCTCTAAACCCCTCATTCGGTTTCCCTCTAAAATCAAAGTTCATCCGAGTAGGTAATCCTTTAAATTCTTAAAAGAACATTTTAAGCAATGGCTAAAGAGTCAGGGGTGTTGGTTGGAGAAATCAAAAAGGAGACGGAAAAGGCAATTCTCGTGGAAATAGAAGAGCAGTGGGGCGAAAAAAAATCAATATGGTTTGGGAAAGCCGTCGTGCACAAAGAGGATGACACGATGGTCATTCCTGAATGGGCGACGAGGGGCAAGCTCGAAAAACCCCGCCCGATACGTCTGATAAAGGTTGAGGAGTTTGAGGAGGTGAAGGAGGAGTTCGTGCCGGGCGTAGAAGCGGAGGCGGGCTTCGACGAAGTCGCAGAGCTTATGAAGCGGTGCATAAACGACGCCAAAGCGCTTCTAAGAAACGTTCCTGAGAGCAAGGTCGGCGCCGTCGTGGAGATAGCTATGACGCTTTTCTCAGCACGCATGAAAAAAAGAAGTTAGCTCGCATTGGCTGGCTCTGAATCTTTTTGATCCGTGGCTGAATGTTGCAACTTGGGGATGGTCATATAGAAGATGCTGCCGCCGCCGTCAGCGTCCTCGACCCAAATACGTCCGCCGTGCATTTCGATGGCGGTCTTTGCGATTGCGAGACCGAGTCCGCTGCCTTTTATCCCTCTCTTGTCGTTCCTGACGAACCTCTCGAAAATTGCTTCTTTTACGTTGTCAGGGATGCCCTCGCCGAAGTCTCTGACTCCTATTTTCCAGAAGGCACCTTCATCCTTTATTTCGACCATGACCTTAGAGTCTGGCGGTCCGTATTTAATAGCGTTGTCTATGACGTTTGAAAATACACTCTTCAGGAAATCGGTGGCGAGGACCTTATAAGCGGCGTTCCCATTCTTCATGTGTATTTCCATGCCCTTCTTCGACGCTTTCTCCTTGAAGTCTTCTATGACCTCAGAGAGAATCTCCTTAACATCTTTTTCCTTGAATTCTTCCTGCGGCACGCCCTGTCTCAGCTTCGAATACATACGAGCGTCGCTTATCAGCTCGCTCATCTTCTTCGCCGCCTTCTTTATCTTCCGCGCAAACTCCCTTATCTGTTCGTCCTCAGCCCTCGCCTCAATCAGCTCACTGTAACCGAGCACCGACGTCAGCGGGTTCTTCAAATCATGACTTATTATGCTTATGAAAAGTTCTTGGAGACGGTTCGCCTCCTGCAGCTTCTCTGAAAACTCACGAGCCATGTCGTAGAGGTTTTTATGCATTTCCACGTATTCCCGGTAAGCGATGGCATACCCCATCATCAGCTCAAGCAGAACCTCAAACCCAGCATTATACGCATTTACCGCCTTCTTTGGCGGAAGTCCGTTAACTATATCGTTAAAAACTTCAAGATGCATCTCTAAAATCCTATCAGGGTCTATTCTTGCCTCTTGGAACTTCTTAGATAATATTGAAACTTTATACAACGCATTTTCATCCCTACTCTGAAGATAGCCTTTTAATATTTCTGCATATTCCTTTTTAAGCTCTTCTGCCATGTTTCCCTCCTATTTAGGGAGCCATTTCCTTACTCTTATCGTAGTCCCTTGCCCCGGCGCCGATTCCATTTCAAATTCGTCCATCAGACGCTTAGCACCGCCGAGCCCTACGCCGAGACTCCCCTTCGTCGAATATCCATCGCTCAGCGCAAGCTTGATGTCGGAAATCCCAGGACCGTTGTCAATAGCAAGAATTTCAATGCCCCACGTCTCCCCCTTTAAAATCTCTCTCACGAGTATTACGCCCTCGCCTGCGTGCATGACGATATTCCTCGCAAGCTCGGAAACGGCAGTAGCAATTCTCGTCTGGTCCACGAGCCCAAAACCCATATCCTTTGCGATTGCCCGCACCACGGACCTCGCAACCACGATGTCGTATTCGCTTTTTACCTGCACAACCTTCTCATCTTCCATTAACTTCACCCATCACTCCCGTCCGCTTCATCCACACACCTCCTAAGCAACGAAAGCGCACTTTCAAGGTCCAGTGCTGTTTTTATACCCCCGAGCTCCATCCCGAACTCCACGAGCGTAATCGCAATCTCAGGTCGCAGGCCCACGAGCACGGTTTTCACGCCCATGAGCCCTGCCATCTTCGCAATTTCCACGAGTATCCTCGTTATGAACGAATCAACGACGTCTATGGCGGTGATGTCCACGATTAGCCCTTTAGCTTTCGTCTTTTCAATTTTCTGCAGTAAATCTTGTTGAAACTTTACCGCCAGCTTATCATGTAGCGGTATTTGGATGGATGCCACCAAAAAGTCCCCTATCTTCAAAATAGGTATCTGCTCATAATCTATTTCTTTCATCCTTCCGCCACCTTCACGCCACGCCGCCGCAACACGTATTTTAAGCCGTCTTGCAAATCACGCTTCGTGACGAACACTCCCATGTCGAGCCCAAGATGTATCATGGTCTGAGCGACCTCCGGCTTTATTCCGGTAATGATGCACTCCGCACCGAGTAACGCCGTCGCATGCACAGTTTTCATAAGATGGTTCGCAACCTCTGTATCTATGGAGGCAACGCCTGTGACATCTAAAATTACGAACTCGGACTGCGTCTCTACAATTCTGTTGAGGAGCGTTTCCATGATTCTCATCGCACGGTCGCTGTCCACGACGCCAATGATAGGCAATGCCAGAACGCCGTCCCAGACTTGGATGACAGGCGTCGAAAGCTCCTCTTGCGCCGCTTTCAGCTTTTCGATGGTTTCTTGAAGCTGTCTTTCAAGCTTTTTTTTCTCTGTTATGTCCTGCCCGACAAGGAGTGCGCCTCGGATGCTCCCATCCGCCCGCCGTAAAGGGGCACCGTATGCGAGCATCGGAATTATCCTCCTACTCCGCTTCGTCATCGCAGAAGCCTCTGCGAATGTTATTTTGCCGGATAAGGCGTCTTCCATGACTTTCCTCACCGTTTCCTTGACGTCTTCGGAGTGTCGCCACCAGTGCGCCTCTACAAAACTTTTCCCCAAAAGTTCCTCCTTGGGAAGCCCTTCTACGTTCGAAACGGCATCATTTATGAACTCTATTTTGCCGTTTTCGTCCACGACGACCACGAACGTCTGGAGGTTGTTCAGCACGTCCGCATAAAACCCTTGCATCGCCTTCGCATCCTTTAAAGCATCATCGTAAAATTCCACCCTTTCGGCTTCTTCCTCCATGGCTCTCAAGCTCGTAATGTCTGTAAAGCACTCCACACAGCCAATCACATTGCCATCGTCGTCCTTTAACATCTCAAAGCTCTTTCTTAGCACCTTAATGCCGTCCTCGGTTGATATCTCCACCTCTTCTTCCCTTCCAGAGCCACCGTTAAGCAGTGCGCAACGCTCCATACATTGCAGCGAAAGTTCGAGGAAAGGGCACTGCTTTCCGAGAACGTCCTCGGCGGCGAGCCCGGTGATGCGTTCAGCCGCTCTGTTCCAGAACACCACATTGCGATTCTTGTCCACTGCGAAAATCCCATGCGGCGCTACGTTGAGCACTCTCTTATAAAATCCAAATCCAGAGGATTCGATATCCAACTCTACGACCATTTTTTAACCTCCCCACACGCCGCATACGCCCCTAGGCGAGTTCCCCCCCCCCCCCAAGTGCACAGCGCTCTAATTCCCGAACTCTCGTCTCGTAAATTTTGACGAGCCGCTCCTCGCTCGCAATGACGTATTTGAACGACGGACTTGAGGAATGTAGTTGTTTCAGCGTGTTTATTAGGCTTTTGTGCAAATTGCGTGCCTTCACGAGCCGCTCGTATTCCTCGGCAGCATTCTCGCCCAAGACTTTCTTTATCTCCTCCTTTTTCGCTCGTGTTTCGTTTATCGATTTGAGCAGCTCCTCTACTTTCTTCAGGAGGCTCTCCCTTGTGAAGGGCTTCACGATATAATCCACGAGCCCTTCGATTTCCTCACGCCGTAGTGTTTCTGTGGTGAGCGGGACGGCGGTGAGCATTGCTACTGGAACGTCCTTCAAGCGTTCGTCCTTTCTGATCTGGCGGAGCGTCTCCCAGCCGTCCATGCTGGGCATCATGATGTCAAGGAGGATGAGGTCGGGCTTGTGGCGTTCGAGCTTTTCCAAGCACTCCTTGCCACTTGACGCTGTTATAACGTCATAGCCCTCAGCTTCAAGAATTAACCGAATTAACTGGACAACCTCGTCTTCATCGTCCACCGTCATTACTAACGTGCTCAAGCTCGCACCTCCATGCAGAGAGATATTACCAATCACCTCATATAAAATATACCATATAATAAATCAAAATTTCAAATATTTGGAAAATATATGTGAAAGTCTGCAAAAATATTTGTAGAACGTATGCATTTGTTGTTTTTTGTAGAGGAGTGCCGCAAAGCATCTCTACATAGTAAATGTACCTATATATATTTCTTTAGTGGCAATATACAACCATGAGAGAGGAGAGGCGGCGGGTGCAGCTTACCGGGGGCTCAACTCTGATAGTTTCGTTGCCGATAAAGTGGGCGCGAGCCGCCGGTATAAAGCCCGGCGACGAGCTTAAGCTCATTCAAAAGGACGCCAACTCCCTCATCATCGCCGTGGATAAGAAACGAGGCGGCAACGTCGCCGAATTGCGGCTATCTCCGGAGGAGAGTCTTGAGGACAACTTCCGGTATCTCATTGCTTACTACTTGGTGGGGTATGAAGGGATAAAGCTGCGTTCTGAGAGCGGTTTCGACGCCGAGGAGCGGCGCTGGATAAAGGATGAGGTGAGAAAAAGGCTGGTAGGCATGGAGGTCGTCGAGGAAGCTTCAAACGAAATCTGCTTGCAGAGCTTCCTGAAATATAAGGATTTCACCCTCCAAGACTCCATAAGGAGCATGGCTAAGATAATAAAGTCGATGCACGAGGACGCTCTGCTCTCCCTGGAGCGGGGCGATGAAAACCTCGCACGAGATGTCATAGAACGTGATAACGAAATAGACCGTTTTTACTTGCTCACAGTCCGTCAACTGAAAGCGTCCGTCGAGAACCCCATGCTCGCCGCCAGCATGGGGCTCAGCAGCATGCGGGACGCTCTCGGTTACCGACTTATTGTAAAAAGCATGGAACGCGTCGCTGACCACATCGAAAAGATAGCAAGGCACTCTCTTGAGATGGAAGGGCGGGTTGAGAAGTTGGGGGAAATAAAAGAAGTTGGAGCGCTCGCAATTGACGTCTTCATGAAGTCGTTGGAAGCGTTGTCGGAACGGAACATGCGGAAAGCCAACGATGTGATAAGGGCGGTGAGCGGGATTGCAAATATGGTAGAGGGCGTGGCTGAGCAGGTATTAAAGGGGCAGGGGAGCGAAGTCCAGAAAATTCACCTCTGGGCAGTTCTGGAGAGCTTGAGGAGAATTGCTGAATATAGTGCGGACATTTCGGAAATAACTATAAATTTGGGAATAAAGTAGTCTCATGGGCAAAAAACTGCAATTCGGCGGCGTGATTATTAACGGCTCGGTGGAGCACGCCGTCGCTTTGGAAAAAGCAGGCTTCGACGCCGTCTGGGTTTATGACCACTTGCAGCATTGGTCCGACCGAGATGGTGTCAGGAACCCAGAGCTCTGCCCGATGTCGCTGGCGATTCTACCGCTCGTCCTTGAAAAAGTGCAATGTCCCGTCGGCACGTCGGTGCTCTGTCCACTTTTCCGGTATCACCCCGCAGTCATCGCTCAGTATTTTGCTCAACTCGATTATCTGTTCCCAAACAAGCTGCTGCTCGGAATTGGCACCGGCGAGGCGATGTGCGAGGCGCCGCTGCTTGGCGGGAAGTTCCCACCCTACAGGGAGAGAGCAGCACGCCTCGTCGAAGCTGTGGACATTATGAGGCGGCTTTGGAGTAGCAATGAATACATCGAATATAAAGGACAATATTACGAGATAACCACGCTCAAGCTGTTTTTGAAGCCGAGAGGCAAGATTCCAATAATAGTGTCGGCGATAGGGAGGCAGTCCGCGAGAATGGCGGGCGCAGTCGGCGACGGCCTAATAACCATGAGCTCTGCAGAGAAAGTGCGTAATGAGATCCTGCCAGAGTTCGAGCGAGCAGCCCGTGCTGCTGGCAAGAGTCCGGAGGAAATGCCGAAGATTGCATGGGTGTTAGGGGGAGTCGTGGAGCTTTCCGAACGGGTGCTGAAGGCAATGCGGCGGGCGGCGCCGTGGGCTAACGAGATTGTCTTTGCGGAGATGGACCCGAGGAAGATAGATAAGCTTGCAGAAGAAATTTCGAAAGAGAGTCTATTCCGTGTGAACTTGTTGGCGGAGGACGTTGACGGGCTGATAGAACGCATCGAGGAGTATGTGCGGGCGGGCGTGAATCACATAGCGTTCTACGACGTCACGAACATCGTCAGGGGAAAGCCGCTCGAAGTGCCGGCGATGTGGCGTGAGCAGATACTGCCATATTTCCAGAAGTTATGATGGGCTGAAGCGGCGACGGACGCAGCCGTATACGTTAAGGCTTAGGGACACATCGGCAGCAGGCGGAGGAGCCGCATATGCGTCCGAGAAATGAACTTCGCAGCGTTAAAATCTGTGAGCATGGGGGTGGCAGCCAAGAGCTTTTACGCAAAGGTGTGCTGGACTTCAGCGCAAATTTGAACCCTTACGGACCGCCGAGCTTCGTCCTCGACGCCATAAGGGAAGCGGCGTCCGACGTCCGCTTCTATCCAGACAGCGATGCCACTGAGCTTAAACTGCGAATCGCAGAACGTCTAGACCGCGACGCCGCTCAAATCCTCGTGGCGGCGGGCGTTTCCCAGATAATTCTGCTTGTTGCGCTCACCTTCCTTCAGCCGCAGCGGCGTGCCTTGTTCGTCGCGCATACTTACGGCGAATACGAAACCGCAGCGAAGCTCGTGGGCGCTGCTGTCAAAAAGGTGGAAATGCCCTCTCTTAGGATAAACGCCGAGACGCTCGCCTCAGAAATTCGGGGCGGCGACGTAGTCTTCCTCTGCAACCCAAACAACCCAACGGGACAGTATTTGCGGGAGGATGAGGTTGCATTGCTTCTGGAGGCGGCGGTGCGTAAGGATGCGCTCCTCGTGCTCGACGAGGCGTATGTGGATTTTGTGGATGACGTCTTCGACGCTTTAAGACTGGCGGAGGAGCTCCGGGGGCGGGACGCCGTAGAGCACTTGTTGGTACTGCGGTCGTTCACGAAGGCGTTTACGGTGCCTGGGTTGCGTGTTGGCTACGCCGTCGGCTCCGCTCGTAATATTTCGGCGTTGCGGCTCATAATGCCTCCGTGGAGCGTTGGAACGCTTGCGCAGAGGGTTGGTTGCGTGCTGATGAGCGACGCAGCTGTTGAATTCCTGAAGTGGTCGAGAACGAAGATTTTTGAGGCGAAAAAGAGGTTTGAGGAGAAAATTCGCTCGAAGCTTGGCGTCACGCTTGCAACGGATGCGAACTTTTACCTGCTGCACGTCGGCGATTGCAGCGGCGGAAGTGCGACGGCTGTCAAGGGGAAATTGCGTGAGCAGGGCGTTCTCGTGCGAGATTGCACATCCTTCGGGCTGCCGTCGCACATTCGCTTCTCGGTGAGGAGAGAAGAGGAAAATGAAGCGTTAATTGCGGCGTTGTCTTCGGTTTTGGGTGATTGCCCGGGTTGGCGGCGGGCGAGCAGCGTCCGCAAATCGTAGGGCGGAAGACTTTTTAACCCTGGAGAAGAAAGCTCTCCGAGCATGACGGAACGTGGCGAGCCAGCCTTAAAATATCTCTTGGACGGTTCTCCTCGTGGTGACGTTCATGCTGCAGTTTGAGAAGAAAATGCTTGACGCTGCGAGGATGCGCCTCATAAAGCAAATCGAGAAGAAAAAGAATTCGAGAGTCATCTGCATGATTCGCAGGCAGGAATCCACATGGCGCCCTTGAGGTTTCCGTTTTTCAGATGCATAGGCTCCAAGGCAAGGTGCTGCGAGCGATAAATGACACCTGCGGACAATGCCCATTGACTTCATAATCCACACCCAGCGGACCTGCGACGGAGCAAATAGCGATCACGCCGAGGAGGCACAAGGCGCCCGTTCGTGTGCTCGTGCCGCGCATTACGCCATGCCTGGAAAAATGCCGTTTTGGGCGATCCTGTGGACCCGTAACTCCGAAAATACCTCGCAGCCTCCATCCTCAAGGCAATAGAGCAGAAAGACGTCAACGAGGTAGACGAGGAGATGCCTACCTCCACCGACATCTCGAAAAAGCTTTGGAGTAATCGAAGACTTCATGTTCTCGCTGCTAAAGAGCAAAATGGATGAAAAAGGCTAAAAGTGTTGCAAAAATTCTGACATGGCATGTGGACGATGATTATCCTCTACCGTCGAACAGCTCAAAAATTTGGGTTGAACATCAGTATGGAAATGTCGTGCAAAAAGGTTTACGGACTTGATGAGCTTGTATCCGTGGAGGCAACGATGCGAAGACCGAGCGTCCAATATGTGCCAACACCGTATGGGACAAGAAGAAAAGTAAGTTTTTTCTTTAGAAAAGCCGTCGTAGAGACCCCCACGTCGTCGTAAGAAAGGAAATCACGCTTGCTTCCTATGGCGGAAATTCTCAAGAAGGGGCAAAGCGAGCTTCTTGAGCTCCTCAAAGCATTCTTCATGGAGGCGGGCGCTCACGTGGTAAGGTAGTCGCACCAGCACGTAATGTTCGTCCCTTTCTATCGTATGAGGGCAAAGCCAGCACTCGCACCGATGGTGCGCAACACGCCTCTTCAGCGGTAGCAGCGACCTGTTTGGCGAGAGCCGCCGAGAGCGATACGTCCACACATTTCTTAATCGGCAGCTCTAAGAAAAAAAAGTTTGCAAATTATGGCGGGGGAATACTATAACGCTAAAATAATTTGTTGTGCTCGAAGTTGAGAAGGGGCGCTCTGCAAGGGATGCTGAGGAGAACATAAAAAGTATGGCTCACCAAAGCCCCCAACAGGATACATGAAGAGCTAACGATAGAGACAAATCAAAGCAAATTCAGGAGACTGTTAGAGGATTTAATTACGAGATGCAGAAAGATTAAGTTCCTGAATGACTGGTCGGAACCTCTTGTTCTTTCAGCTCTCTGGTGATGCGGGGGGAGGGATTTGAACCCTCGAACCCCTACGGGACGGGACCCTGAATCCCGCGCCTTTGGCCTGACTCGGCAACCCCCGCCCAACTTGTCTTGTAGCTTCGACTTAAAACTGACTTAACGTGAGTTGTCTTAAAATGCACACCTCGCCAGGGATTTCAATGGGATAGCGTCCTGTGAGGCAGCCCAAACACAAGCTGCGGGCGGGCAGCCCTATGGCGGCGACAAGCCCCTCAAGGCTTAAGTAGCCGAGGGTATCCGCTTCTATGAGCCTGCATATCTCGTCGACATCATGATTTGCGGCGATCAGCTCCTCCCTTGTGGACATATCGATGCCCATGTAGCACGGCGCTATTATAGGCGGGCTGCCAACTCTGAAGTGCACTTCCCGGGCGCCTCCACGCCGAATGTAGTTAGCGATTTTTCTTGAAGTCGTCCCACGGACGATGCTGTCGTCAACGACTATCACACGCTTGTCCTCGACGTTCCGTCGGACGACGTTCAGCTTCAGTCGCACCGCAACGTCTCGCATTCGCTGCTCCGGCATGATGAACGTGCGTCCCACGTAACGATTCTTAATGAACCCCTCCATGTAGGGGATGTTAGAGTGCCGAGCGTAGCCGATAGCGAACGTCACGCCCGAATCTGGGACTGGCGTCACGATGTCCGCTTCAGCAGGATGCTCCTCCGCCAGCCGCTTTCCGATTTTGAGCCGCACGTCATAGACAAGCCGCCCGTCAAGCACAGAATCCGCCCTTGCAAAGTATATGTATTCGAAGACGCAGTGCGCCGTGTTGCTCGCTTTATAAAGACGATGCCTTTCCAGAAGCTCCCCATCTTTAAATATCACGACCTCGCCAGGAGGCACGTCTTGAAGGAAGCGTCCGCCGAGGACGTCAATGGCGGCGGTTTCTGAGGCGACGACGTAGCCGTTGTTGAACTCGCCAATGCAAAGGGGTCTGAAGCCCAACGGGTCACGCACAGCCACAAGAGCGTCATTAACGAGCATAACAAAGGAGTAGGAGCCTCGAAGCCTTAGCATTAGCTCCTTTATCGCCGTCAGCAAGTCGTGCCGCATAAGTTCCTTCACGAGGAGCTGAGCGATGACTTCAGAGTCGGAGTCCGTATGGAAAACACGACCCTCTCGCTCAAGCTCACGCCGCAGTTCCTGCGTGTTCACGAGGTTTCCGTTATGGGCAATTGCGATGCTCCCGCCTCTGAAGTCGAGAACGAGCGGCTGCGCATTTTCTATTCTCGACGCTCCCGTCGTCGAGTAGCGAACGTGTCCTATGCCATTATTGCCACGCAGCAACTCGAGCTTCCTCTCGTCGAAGACCTCGTAAACTAGCCCCATCCCCCTCAAAACGTTAATCTCGCCATTTTCACAGACTGCAATGCCCGCAGACTCCTGCCCCCGATGCTGCAACGCATAAAGCCCATAATAGATGGGCAAGGAAGAGTTGCCTCCGCTAAGCGATACGCCTACAATCCCGCAGCACTCCCGCAGCTCCTCCGCTCCAATCATAACCCCCAATACTCTCCTTGTACTCTTTTTATCTCTGCGACTCTATTTTTGACTGCCGCTTTAGCCTCCATTTTTGAAATTCCGCAATCGCACTCAAAGTCACCGAGCAGTGACGCCAGCACGCACCACACGGATTCCGTAAGTCCGCTCAGCGAGTAGCCGCCTTCAAGCGCTAGGACCATTCCACTGCCGCTCGCAATCTCCTTTATGATTTCAGTGAGGACGCCGAATGTCTCTGAGGAGACTCGCATGCCCGCCAGCGGGTCCGTCTCGTGTGGGTCGAAGCCTGCGGAGATGAGCACGAACTCCGGGCGGAACTCCACTGCTATCGGCTTCAGCACCTCTTGAAACACGTAAACGTATTCGGCATCGCCGCAACCTGCGGGCAGTGGGACATTGACCGTGAAGCCACGTCCGTCACCGCTTCCCGTCTCGTCGAACCAGCCCGTGCCTGGATAATAAGGATACTGATGCGTTGAGAAGTAAAGGACGCTAGCGTCGTCGTAGAATGCGCTTTGCGTGCCGTTGCCGTGGTGGACATCCCAGTCCACGATTAAAATCCGCTTAAGCCCTCGCCGCTTCAAGTGTTCGGCGGCGAGCGCCACGTTGTTGAACAGACAAAAGCCCATGCCTTTGTTTCGTTCAGCGTGATGCCCCGGCGGTCTCACAGCGGCGAACACGCTTTCCAAATTGCCATTAAAAACTTCATCAACCGCCTTCAGGACGCCGCCAGCAGCGAGCAGCGCAACCTCGTAAGACGCTGCCGAAACAGGCGTGTCCGGGTCGAGCATCCCGCCCCCCCGCTCGCACACGTTCCGCACGCTCTCGATATACGAACGCTCGTGAACGTATTCCACCTGCTCTAAGGATGCGGGTTCCGGAGAAATCTTGATGAGCCGTTCTAATACGCCTGAACTTTCCAATTTTTCGATTATTGCAATCAGGCGAGCCGCTCTTTCGGGATGATGGGCGCCAGTGTCATGTTTTAAGAAATCAGGATGGTAAACGAGCCCCGTGCGTCTTTTATCGGCGTCAGAAAGCCCTCCGCTCATCACCCACAGGTCGTCCCGAACATTTTTAATACTTGCGGAAACTCCCTTTTAGGCAGCGGTAATTCATCGGTCCTTAATTCAGCCAATCGAACTCGTCGGCAGCGCTCTCACCGTCGCAACGGTCGATGGCGAGGCTTAGTTACTTACTTCGCTCGCCCCGCCTTACGGCGGTGGCGTTCCGTCTCGACGTATAAATAGTCTTGCCCACCCGGTTGACGGCTGAAGACGCGGGAGTCAACAACACTTTCTTAAAAAAAGATGTCGGATGATGAGTAAAGGGGGAAAGAATGCCGCACTCTCATGGCGTGAGAAGGAAGACGAGGAAGAAGTTACGGAAGAGCGTCCGGGAGCGAGGGTTGTCTCGGATAAGCAAGGCGATTCAGAAGTTCGAAGTGGGGCAGAAGGTTCACATCGTTATAGATTCGAGCGTGCACAAAGGCATGCCGCACAAACGCTTCCACGGACGCACCGGCACCATTAAAGGTAGGCGGGGTCGCGCATACATCGTGGAGGTCAGGGATGGTAACAAGCTGAAACTGCTTTTCGTCCGCCCTGAGCACTTGACGCCACAGAAGCTTGCGTAGGGGCGTATTGCTTCGACGCTGGAGCCCGGCACGCTTGGCAGCGGTGAAGTAGCACAGCGATGACAAGGTGTTGCCCAGCATCAAAAACAAGCAACACGAGGGAAAATAATCGCCGCCGTGGCGGCTACCGACGGTCAACACATCATTCCTGCTAATAGCCAAGCAGCCGTCGCAGCTCCCTTGCCTCCTCGTTCTCGGGGTCAATCTTTAAAATCTCGGCAAGCTCGCTCTTCGCAGCAGCGACATCGCCACGCTCGAGCAGTGCGATCGCCAAGTTGTAACGAGCTTCCACGTATCTTGGATTTTTCTGGATTGCCTTTTTGAACTCCTCAATGACGGCATCGAACTCGCATACGCCATCATCATACAATTTTCGCAACGCAACACCCTTCCTGACGTGCGCCTCGAAGTAACTCTCATCAAGCCTCAAAGCCTCATCGAACTCTTCCAAAGCCTCTCTCGGCTTCCCGGCAGCGAGAAGACACACCCCTAAATAATAATGAGCTTCTGCGTAGTCCGCATAAAGCTCTAACGCCGCCCGGAGCTCTGAAATTGCGGCGTTCAGCTCGCCACGCTGCGCAAGCCCTAATGCCCTCTCTAAATGCGACGCAGCCTTGAGACGCAGCTCACTAACTTCCATTCAATAGCCCCTTAAAACTATCTGCTTTATGAACAAAAAGTGCTCCGGCCGGGATTTGAACCCGGGTCGCCGGCTGTCTTCAGGCTTCTGAGAATGCAGAAGCCCACGAAAGGCCGGAATGATTGGCCGGGCTACACCACCGGAGCACTATCCGAAAAGGGCGGCGAGCCCTTCCAGCCCTGACTTCTCCTCTTCTTCCTCCTTCTCCTCCTTTTTTTCCTCCTTTGGCGTCTCTGCTGCTGCCGCTGCGGGTGCTTCCGCCGCTGCGGGTGCTTCCGCCGCTGCGGGTGCTGCTGCGGGCGCTACGGCGGGCGCCGCCGTCACGGCAACCGGGACTGCTGCGCCTTTGGAAATCGCCTCCTCGATGTCGATGCCGTCGAGGGCTGCAACGAGCGTTTTCACCCTCGCAGCGTCCACCTCGATGCCAGCAGCCTTGAGCACGTTCGTCAGGTTCTCCTCGTTTATCTCCTTACCTGCGTTGTGCAGCAGCAATGCCGCATATATATACTCCAAGCGCTTCACCTCCCCTCAACTATCTTAGCTAACGCCTGCGAATATAAATATGCTCTTGCGAGAATAAAAGGCATCGCCTCCTTCTCGTATGTGCAGGCTTCCACTGCGAGGCTTAACGCACGGTGGCATGCGTCCTGTAGCAGGACTTCTATTGTCTCTTTTGTCGGGTAGCGAGCTTCGACGGCGAGAGCGTATGCCGCTCTTGCAGCGTCGGTGAGGAATAGCGGCGCGGTGTAGCTCGTCGGGTAGTCGTCACGGATGGCAAACAGCAGTGAATACGCATTCCCGACGGCGCCGGCGAGGTCTGCAAAGTATTTCTCCTCGTCAATCCGCAGGAGGTCTGGCGTGTAGGTCACTCCATCCTCGTCGCATGCCGCCCGCAAGTCCAACCCCACCTTCACCGGGTAAATCTCTAGCCTTTTTAGTATCTCGGCAATCTTTGGCGGGACTCTTTCTCCTTCCTTCACCACGACCGTCGTCTCTTTTACTACGATTTTTCCCCCCTCGATAGTTGCAGGGATGCCAACGTTTTGCAACTCGCCAACTATGGGACCTGGCTTGAAGGGAGTCGGTCCTTTCTCGACGACGATGTCGCACGGCGCCACGGCGCCCGCCTTTATCGGTGCCGGCGTTTTCCCCTCCTCAAGAATCTTGTAAAGCTTGAAGGCGTCAAGGTTTGTGAAAATCAGTGCAGTCTGGTCTTGCACGTAAGGAATAAGTCCCTCGTGCTTGCTGCCCGCCAATGCCCTCGTAATCAACGAGTTCTTGGCAACCTTTATTGTTATCTTGTCCTTAAGGTCCCGTCTTATTTGTTGCAGTTGCCGTGCGCTTATTTCCCGTATTCCTGCGACGCCCACGGTCTTATGCGCCTCTACCCGCCCCTTCAGCTTCGCTACCTCTTCTTTTTTCCACTCTTTTACCATCGCTCTCCCCTATTGCACTCTTACCGCGTGTCCCATCGTCGTCTTCACATAGACCGCCGCGATATTATTCCAGCCCCCCTCCAGGGCGGATGCCACCCTTTTCACGATGACTGCGGCGTTCTCCGCAATCTGCGACGGCGGCATGTTCTTGTTCCCGATTTTCACGTGCAGCGTCAGCGCCCTCGTTCTCACTCGAACGGTCTTCTCAAGTCTTGATATTATTTGAGAGATGTCAGCGTTCGGCGGGACCGGCGTCGGCATCTTGCCCCTCGGTCCGAGAATCGTGCCAAGCGTCCTGCCTATCTGCGGCATGAGCGTTGGCTCAGCGATGAAAAAATCAAAATTCTTCGCGAGCTCTCTCGCCTTCTTCTTGTCGATATCCTTCAACTCCTCAGGCGTTATTACCTCCAGCCCGGCTTGTTTCGCACGAAACGCAAGCTCGCCGCTCGCAAACACCAATATTTTCGGCTCTCTGAACTTGTGCGGCACGACGACGTCGAGATTTATCCTATTCTTTGGCTGATTCATATCCACGTCTCGCAACGCTATCGTCAAGTCCACGCTCTCTAAAAAGTTTCTCTGCTTCGACCTCAGCGCCTCTTTGACCGCCTCTTCCAAACCGCCCTCATCTATCATTGCAAACCCCCTCTACTCGAATATGTTGTCGTATTTGCCCTCGTCAATCTCCTTTTGCACGAGCTTTGGTGGCTTCCCGTCAACCTTCACGCCCATGCTCACGCAGGTGCCGATAACCTGCTTCACCGCCTTTTTTACCGAATCGGTGAGCATCTGCGGCAACTTCATCCTCGCAATCTCCACGACTTTCTCCATCGGCAGGTCGCCCACGAACTCTAACCCACTCTCTCTTTTTGCCTTTTCTATGCCAAGCTCTTTTTTTATGAGCGCTGATGTCGGCGGCGTCCCCACCTCAATCTCGAACTTGCCCTTCTCCACGATTATCTTGACCGGCACCTGCATGCCCTCGAATGCCCTCGTCCTCTCGTTTATCTCATCCACTACCGCCTTTATGTTCACGCCGAGCGGTCCTAACGCCGGTCCGAGCGGCGGTCCCGGCGTCGCCTTCCCCCCTTCGACCAACACCTCTACTACTTCCGGCATCGCCTTCCCTTTAAGCTTTATATCAATCTCAATTAACTTTCAAGCCTTAAGCCAGCGAGAGCTGCATTTTCTTTCCCTATTCCCACACGACTCTTCAAAAATACGAAGAGTCCCAGTTTTATAAAAATGTCGCAAGAGAGCCACCAGCCTATCACGCAGGCGCTCCTTGAAAGGCTTGAAGGTTTAGGCTTAAAGGGAACCACGATGGTAAATGAAAAGGCACGAGAGAGAACGCCGACGGAAGAGTATGGAAAAGGCTTCAAACGCATGTCCGCAGTGGAACTCAAAAACACAGAGGAATAAGGGAGCAGTTCCTAATAAAGCCAAAGTTAGCTGGCGTTGAGCATGTAGTGCCCTACCTTTATATAGTTAGCGCGGAGAGTATTTGCACTAATTGGGTGGAAAGGGAAAGAGCAGGGAGTGAAACGAGATGGGGAAGGTCTTTGGCTATTTGTTTCTTGGCGTTTTGGGTTTTCGTCGGCGTTACATCCGCAGCGACGATCTACGTGCCTGATGACTACGCAAAAATCCAATGGGCGGTGGATAATGCTACCACGGGCGATATTATCATCGTGGAAAGCGGCACCTACCACGAGAACGTGATCGTGGACAAGCAACTCATTTTAAGGGGCGTGGACACGGGTTTCGGAAGGCCTGTTATAGATGCAAACTACCTTGGTAGCCCAGTTACGTTGAGTGCGGATGGGATTACGCTTGAAGGCTTTGAAGTAAGACACTCAGGTGAGGTTCTTGGTTCTTTTGATTGTGGAATCAAGGTATGGTTTTCAAACGGCAACGTCGTTAGGAACAACACCATCAGAAACAACTTCGACGGTATCCTCAACTGGAATTCCAATAACAGCACCATTACAAGCAACACTGTCATTAACAACCACCATTTCGGCATTACCAGCTGCGTCGGCTCCAGCAACAACATTGCGGGCAACACTGTCAGCAACAACGACTATGAGGGCGTTTATCCCTACAAATCCAGTGGCAACAAAATCTATCTCAACAACTTCATAAACAACGCTGATAACGTTCGTTCTTACGAATCAACTAACATCTGGAACTCTACCGAGATAATCAAATACAAATACAAAGAAGAGGAATACAAGAACTACCTGGGTAACTATTGGAGCGATCACGACTGCGTGGATAGGAACGGGGATGGCATTTGCGACGACGCTTACGGTATTGACGGTGACTGGGACTACCGCCCACTGGTGGAACCTTTTAATGCACCCCCCTCGGTTGAAATAGCAACGGACAAGGACGAATACGAAGCGGGCGATGTCATGCGCATCAGCATAACGCTAAGGAACCCCCCGACGGGTATAACGCTGGAGGATTCGCCGACGGAGGAGCGAGACGTGGTTTTTCGGTGGTGGCTTGAGTTTCCGGACTATGGGCTGAGTTTTTCAGTCGTGGAGACGATGCTGACGCTGCCTGTGGGCTACGAACGAGTGTTCACATTGCGCTGGACGCTTCCTGATTTTGGTGTCTCGTTCCATGCCACGTGGCACGTTGCACTTTACGACGCTGAAACGCTCGGGCTCCTCAGCGAGGACACCGCCGATTGGTGGTTCGTGGGAAGGGGGGCGAGGGTCCACCAGCATTCATTCCAGAAGTAACAAAAGAGAGGAAGGAACCGAGCGAAAAAACGGATTTTACACCGTAATTAAGAGAGTTTGAGTTCCGGCTCTGCCCCCCCAGTTCTGCACTGCATTAGACGGTTAAAATTAAGAAAGTTGGTATGTTTTTACTGAATCAGGTCAAAAACCGCTGCTCAAACTCTTTAAGGTGGCGCACCGACCGCTGCACATCGACAAAGAGCCTCTCCGCTTCCTCCACATGCTCCCTTCTTATCTCCTCGCTCTTCACCTCTTTCGCAAGCTCGAAAGCTGGCGCAATAAGCTGGATCGCATACCGCAGGCTCGCCTGCTCTCCTATCCCCGTTAGGTATTCTAAGGCGTCCCCACTTAGCTTCACTTTTTCGGCTTTCGCCCGTATCTCCAGAATTTTTCTGATTTCGTCCTTGGTGTAGGGCCGTGTGTTGATGATGAGCATGCGGTCGAGCAGATCTAACGGGAGGGCGTGCGGCGAGACGTGGTCCGTTCCTCGAATCTGCGCCATACCACGGTTCGTCGCAAAGACGATGACGGGCGACAGCTCCTGCTCCATAGCCCTATTCAAGAACGCAAATGTCTCGATGTCGAGCATCGAGCACTCGTCTATGAAAACGACGCCCGGGATGATTTCGGCACGCCTCTCCCCCACCATCTCCCGAACGAGCTCGTCAACGCTCCTCCGCACTTCAGGCTCGATTTCCTTGCGCTCCCTGCTGCCGAAAAGCAGGCTGAGGACGCTCGTTCCGCTTCGAGAGTGCGCAACGTCCAACTGGTGCAGCGTCAGCACGTAAACAAACTCCTTGTCCTTTAAAACTGGCCCTTCGGGTGTCGGGAGCACTTGCACGCTGCTCAGTTCTGGCATTTTCTCAGCAACTTCATAACTGCGTCCCAGTTTTATGATGCGCCCGCTGTCGGAGTCTATCTGGATGATGTCGCCGACCTCGACACCCTGCTGCAGAAGCTGCAGCGCAAAGCTCTGGTCCATCGTCAGGCGGCGGCTCTCGTCTTTCGTCGCCAGCTTCATCGTCGCCCGCACTGGGGTCTGCATGTAAGGGTTGTAGGGGTGCGGCTCCTTGTCCACATGCAGCTCCTTGACCTCCCCCTCATAAATTTTCCGCATCTCTCGCACACGCACGCCAATCGCTTTGCGAAGCGTCTGCGTCAGGAACTCTGTCTTCTTAATTTCGGCGGAGAAAATCTCGCTCGCTGCTATTGGCACGAACGGGACGTCCCTGCCGAGCTCTTTGGCGATGCCGATGGCGAGGGCGGTCTTTCCCGTGCCGGGCGGCCCTGCGATGAGCACTGCTCTCCCTGCGAACTTCCCATCCTTAACGAGCCTCACGACCAAGCCCGCTGCCTTTCTGGCTTCGAGCTGCCCTATCATGCCGTCGCCGACTTCCTTTGGTTCTAACCCTTCTAATCCCAGCCCGGAAATGTGCGAGTGCGCCGCTATCCGCTCCCACTCACTCAAAGACTCGGGGATTTCTTGAATATTTGGCATCGCCAATCCCTCCATCTCCGTTTTAGCTCTGTAATTAACTTTATATTTACATAACAATAAGCATTTAACTTAATTGGAGCGGAAAGATTGCATAAAGCAGAGATGAAAATGGGGAGTCGTGGATGTAGATGCCTGCGGAGAAGGAGGAAGGTTTATTTAAATCCTTGTTTGAATCAGCACCGGATTTTTTCATACACATCCTTGACACCAAGGGCAAAATCATCAAGACCAGTCCTGCCATACTAAAGGTTAGCGGTTATTCGGAAGAAGAGATGGTCGGCAGGTTTCTTGCAGACTTCTTCACCCCTGCCTCGCGGAAGATATTTGAAGAACAGTTCCCGGTACTCCTTGAGACGGGATACGCCCGACAGGAGGTAGAGTTTGTTTGCAAAGATGGACGGGTCATAACGGTTGATTGCTCCGCCTCGGCCTTGCGCAATGAAATGGGCGAGATTGAGGGTGTCGTGGCGTTCCAGCGTGATATCTCAGCTCAAAAGGAAGTAGAGGGGGCATTAAAGGAAAGCGAGGAGATATTAAAGGCGATATCCGATGCAGCGCAAGATGCAATCATAATGCTCGATGATTATGGGAACGTTACTTATTGGAACAAGGCTGCTGAAAGGATTTTTGGGTTTAAAGCAGAAGAGATCATAGGTAAGGAATTACATATGATATTAGCACCCCTCTCTTACCGTGATAAATATCGTAAGGGCATAGAAAAATTCAGGAAAAGCGGAGAAGGACCTGTGATAGGCAAAACTCTTGAGCTAAAGGCATTGAGAAAGGACGGGACGGAATTTCCAATGGAACTTTCAGTTAACAAAGTGAAAATGAGAGGTAAATGGCATGCCATAGGCATAGTCCGTGACATTTCTGAACGCAAACGGGTGGAGAAGAGGCTGCGGGAAAGTGAAGCTAAGTTCCGCACTTTAGCAGAGACCACTCCTGCCGCTATCTTCATCTATCAGAACACTAAGATACGTTATGCCAACCCGGCTTGTGAGACGCTGACCGGCTATACTGGTGAAGAACTGCTTGAAATGAATTTCTGGGATATTGCACACCCGGATTTTCGGGAATTCATTAAAGAACGCGGACTTGCACGTTTGCGAGGCGAGGAGGTTCCCAGCCACTATGAAATTAAAATCCTCACGAAATATGGAGAGGAACGTTGGATAGACGTGGCAGGGGCTCTCGTTGAGTTTGAAGGTCAACCTGCTGTGATAGGCACGGCTTACGACATCACCGAGCGCAAGCAGGCTGAGGAAGCAATTATAAAATACGCCGCAGAACTGGAAGAAGCGAACCGCCTGAAAACACTTTTTCTGGACATCATCCGTCACGACATTAAAAATTCAATTGCAGTTGCTTACGGTTATGTGGACCTCCTGATAGGGAAAGAAACCGATGAAACTAAGAAAAAATTCCTTGAAACCATTCAAAAAAGTCTTGATAAAGCACTGGATATAATGGAGAACACCTGGAAGCTCTCGTTGTTTGAGAAATTGGAAAGTATTGAGAGAAAGAAAATAGACTTGAAAATTATGCTGGAGGATGTTATTAAAAGCTTCAAGCCTGAAGCAAGAGAGGAAGGAATTATTATTGAAAATGAAGTTACTGAAAGCATGCCAATCAAAGCCAACGAAATACTTGAGGAGGTCTTTTCCAACCTCATTTCCAACGCTATCAAATATGCAAGTGAGGGGAAGAAGATTATAATCAAGAGCGAGGAAAAAGAGAGCTCTTGGAGGATAAAGGTCATTGATTTCGGACCCGGAATTGAAGATGAGTATAAGGAAGCGGTTTTCGAAAGATTCAAAAGGAAGGAGAAGAAGGGGGTTAGAGGCTCTGGTTTAGGGCTTGCCATTGCAAAAAGAGTCGTGGAGCTCCATTCCGGTAGAATATGGGTCGAAGATAACCCCAAAGGCGGAGCAGTTTTCGTTGTAGAACTGCCAAAGGGCAACCTTTGAAGGTCCCTAAAAGAATCCGTCTAATTGTGAATACCATAGCATTGGCAATTCCATAGCTACTCACCTGCCCAGAATTAAAGGCACCACATTTACCGCAAGAAAGCTCATACTCTTCAGGGATGAGATGAATGGCGTAAGATGCCGAAAGTGCTATATGACATTGGGGGCAGGAAGGGGACGAGATGCGGAGGAGGACTAACACCTTTAAACTGAAGCCCACGAAGGAGCAAGAGAGGTGGCTTTTCAAGTTAGCTGATAATTGTTCTCGATTATGGAATGAGATTCATTATAAGCGGAGGAGACGTTCTTCAGTGGAGAAATAAAATAGATTGGAACACCGATGAAGAATACGGCAGGTATAAGCGGTTGGTGGGTTCTGCGACGGCACAACAAATCATAAGAAAGAACAACGAAGTTTGGAAATCATTTTTTGCACTGCTTAAAGCCTACAAAGCGGGCAAGATAGAGGATAGACCGCACTCGCCGGGCTATTGGAAGGACAGGAATACAAGTAGGCGGATATTAAGGATACTGGTAAGGAGCGACGCTTATAAGCTCGATAATAAGTATCTGAGGCTGCCGTTCAAACTAAGGGTTAAATGGAGAGGAAAAAACAAATGGAGGGGGAACAGGGAAGGTTGGAGATCGTCTATGATGCACTCTCGAGTCGATGGGCATGCTACATGCCGGTGGAGGCGGTGCCTCCACACCAGCCAACCGGACAAAAGAGGGCATATCTCGATCTGGGCGTGAAGTGCCCGATAGTAGCGGACGGGGACGGGGAGGTATTCGGATACAGGGGGAATTCGCTGCTTGCGGATTGGTGGTATTGGACACACGAGATAGCAAAATATCAAGAAATCCTGAATAAAAACGGGAAGAAGACGTCGAAAAAGCTGAGGAAGCTTTACAGGAAGAGGCAGCGCAGATTCGGAGATGCGATAAACAAGATGGTGAAGGATTTTGTAGAGAAGTGCTGGAGGAAAGGAGTTTCGGAGATAATATGCGGAGACTTGGTGGGAATAAGAAAGGAGGCGGATTTCGGGAGGAAGGGCAACGCCATGATCCACAACTACTGGTCGCATGGGTACATCCTGGGGAGGATAGGAGAGAAAGCGGAGGAGTATGGGATAAAGGTGAAAGCAATAGATGAAAGAGGGACATCATCGGTGTGTCCGAGGTGCTTTTCGGCGGTAGTAACAAGGCGGGGGCGGCTGTTCAAGTGTCAGAGTTGCGGCTAGAAGCGCATAGGGACGCGATAGGCGCGCAAAATATAAGGCTCGTCCACGAGGGGCGTGGAGGGGTCGATAACCGGGTGGTGGCGCCGCACCCGCTGCTCCTATCCGTAAGAGCAGGAACCCAACTCCTTTAGGGGTTGGAGGACGTCAGTTATTTTTATCCTTTATCTTATAGCGTTGTTCGAACGCAAAAAATTATAAGTTGGGATTTGAAAAGGCAAATGAACTATGAAACGCTCAAGCGGCTTAAGGGAGAAACGAAAGAAAGAAAAAAGAGAGCGACTGATTCGGCTTTTCATCGTCGCCATGACGCTGTTCATCGTGCTACTTTTCGTGCTTTCTGCGATTTTCGTGCTGGTGCGTGGAGCTCGTGCCGAGGACGCTGTTTCAGAAGTCAAGGAGTGGGTAGGCGGCGCCCCGACGCCTGTGCCACAACTCACAGTCGAGAGCTACGCTCTTGACCCCGAAATTCTGTTCCCCAGCGACTTCGGCGTCTTGACTGTGACGCTTAGGAACTCTCAGGAGAAGCCTATTGACGACTGGAAAAGGAGCCTCGACATAAAAGGCACTGGCGGGGCTGAGGGTAGCACGGAGACTACATTCACGCTGGACGCTTACGTCAAGGAGGCGTATTTGGTAGAGCGTGACGTGGAAGTATTCAACAGTCACGGCAACGCCGGTGTTGTCGGTCCCGACAAATCACTCAGTCTAAACTTTAAAATACAAGCGCCGGACGCCCCCGGCATTTACATGGTGAAGTTCGTCGCCAACGTCGAGGACACGCACGGTAATGCCGCTAAAGCCATCCACTACTGGATTCCCGTCGTCGTTTGCAGCCCTGATATTGAAATCATCCTGCTGAACGAATTTATCCAAGAAAGTGAGTTTTTGGAGGTGCTGGTGGCGAACTGCGGCGTCTCTGAGGTTCAAAGCGTGCTTCTAAGCGTCTCAGTCGATAATGTGCAGCTTGAAGCCTCAAAAGCCTTCCTCGGGAACATCGAGGCTGGAGGGTCGGAAGTAGCAAGGTTCAAAGTGCGGAAAGTCATCGCTGGCGGAAGCTGCGACGCTGAGTTCCACGTAACCTTCAGGAATGGCGCGAACACGCACAAGAAAGATTTCAGTTTGGAGCTGAGCGCCGTAAAGGGCGAAGAAAAGATGGTAGAGTGCAAAACGATGGAAATAAACAGCGGTATGGGCTGCGACAAAGCGAGTGCCGACGGCATCCTCAAAAGTGCGCTTAACGCCCTTTTACGGCTGTTTGGGGTTGAAACGGGATTTTCCGAGGCAAACCCTAACGCCGCAGAGGTGAAAGTATGAAAATAACTATGGCGCACGGCGCTGGCGGGGAAGCCATGCAACGCCTCATAAAAAACGTTATTTTGAAGCATCTAAGTTTTAACCCAAAAATTTCCGTAGAGGTCGCTTTAGAGGACTTAGACGACTCCGCCGTCGTCGAAGACATCGTATTTACGACCGACGCTCATACGGTGAAGCCGCTGTTCTTCCCCGGCGGCGACATCGGCGTCCTCTCGGTGAGCGGCACGGTGAATGACCTCGCAGTAATGGGGGCGGAGCCCTTGGCGCTCTCTTCGTCTTTCGTTATAGAGGAGGGCTTCCCTCTCGAAGATTTTGAGAAAATTTTAGAAAGCATGCAGCAGACCTGCGAGCGTGCTGGCGTCCCCATAGTGACCGGCGACACGAAAGTCGTAGAACGAAATGCCCTCGACGGCATGATTGTCACGACAGCAGGCGTGGGGCGGCGAAGCGAGAGTCTCGACAGGAACATTGCCGTCGTTCGGAAGCATCGTGAGTTCGAGGGGCGTTGGCTGAAAGATTCAAACGTGCAAGATGGCGACGCAATTATCGTTTCAGGGAGCGTTGGCGACCACGGCGTCGCAATCCTCTCCTTCAGGGAGGGTTACGGCTTTGAGAGCGAAGTGTGCTCTGACGTCAAACCCCTAAACAAAATGATAGAGCGAGCGCTGCAAGAAGGCGGCATCGTCGCCATGAAAGACCCAACACGCGGCGGACTCGCAAACGCTCTCAACGAGTTCGCTGCGAAGTCTGGCGTTGGCATTGAGATCTTTGAAGATAGAATTCCGATAAAGGAAGCGGTGCGTGCCGCTTGCGAAATGCTCGGCATCGACGCCTTGGAAATAGGCAACGAGGGGAAAATAGTGCTTGCAGTCGTGCGCGAATGTGCGGACGCCATCCTTCAAGCGCTGCGAGAGACCGAAGAGGGTAGGGACGCCGAAATCATCGGATACGCGTCTAAGGGCGTGCGTGGCGTCGTCATGCGCACGAGCGTCGGCGGGCGTAAAATCGTCGAGCCACCACTCGGCGACCCAGTTCCGAGAATCTGCTGAGGCGGCGAGTGGAGCAGAAACCAAACATATATCAAGTAGTAGGTATTTAAATCTTCGGCTCTTAGGATTAACTGAGGCTCACGGGCGCCCGCCCAAGCGGGCGGCAAGCCGATAGCGGGGTGAAATTATGGACAAGCAGGAGTATTTAAATGCTGTTAGGGACGCTCTTGCTGCTGGGGACAAGGAAAAGACGCTCGAGCTTGTGAAGAAGGGCGTTGAGGATAAAATAGCGCACCCGTTGGAGATTCTAAAGGATGGCTTGGGCGCGGGCATGACAGTTGCGGGCGACAAATATGAATCCGGCGAGTATTTCGTGCCTGAAATGCTGATGTGTGTGGATGCGATGGATGCTGCCATGGAAATAATCATGCCGCTCATCGAGCAGGAACTGCGAGAAAAGCACAAGGGCGAAACCCGGGGCAAGGTCGTAATCGGCGTCGTCGAGGGCGACATCCACGATATCGGTAAGACCATCGTAGCCTCGATGCTACGGGCTGCTGGCTTCGACGTCATAGACCTGGGACGGGACGTGCCCATCGACGAGTTCATCGAGACCGCAGTCAGGGAGGGCGCACAGGTCATCGCAGCCTCGACGCTCATGACACCAACCCTCGAGGGCATGGAGGAAATCGAAGAGAAGCTGAGAGAGAAGGGGCTCAAGGGTAAAATAAAGACGATTATCGGCGGTGGCGCAACGTCTGCAGAGTTCGCTGAGGAAATTGGAGCGGATGCATGGGCAGGCGATGCCGTAGAGGGCGTTGATGCCATAAAAAGGATGATTGAAGAAGTGAAAATGGCTATGGCTGAAATAGAGAAGAGGATGGAAGAGGAAGGCTAAGTTAAGCCTTTTTATTCATACTTTACGAGCAGGAGGCGAGCAGGGGTGGCAGGACGTAGATTAGAGGAATATAATATAGTATTTTTCCCATCAGGGCTTAGAGGCACTTTTGAACCCGGCACAAGCATCTTCGAGGCGGCGACGAGACTTGGCGTGGACCTTGCGACAATCTGCGGTGGTGCTGGCGAGTGCGGGAAGTGCAAAGTCGTTATAGAGGAGGGTGCGGAGGCGCTCGGACCGCTGACGCCGTCAGAGGAAGCTCACCTCACCGAAGAGGAGAAGCGACAGAACTATCGCCTTGCTTGCATGATTTCGCTACCAGAGGGCGTGAAACGGCTCGTGATTCGAGTGCCGGAGACGAGCAGGCTCGGCGCTCAGCGCTTGCAGACCGAGGGATTGGAAGTGGACGTGAAGATAGACCCTTTCGTCCGCAAGTATCACCTCATCATGAAGCGCGGTTCACTTGAGGACGATAGAGCCGATGAAATACGGCTTCTTGACTACATGCGAGATCTTTACGGTTTTGAGGACCTGGAGATTCCGTGGGAAGTGGCGACGATAATGCCGAAGGTTCTACGAGAGAAGGGCGGGACTCGGGGCGACTTCAACGTGACGGTCGTCGTTTACGACGACAAGAAGGTGATTGCGGTGGAGCCCGGCGACACCACTGACCGCTGCTACGGGCTCGCCGTGGACATTGGTTCTACGAAGCTCGCCGGCTTCCTCATGGACCTGAATACTGGCAAAGTTGTCGCTGTCTCCTCACGCATGAACCCGCAAATTCCCTACGGTGAGGACGTTCTCTCACGACTAACATACGCAAAGCGGAGCATGGAGGCGCTGAAGACAGTCCAGCAGGCGGTGATAAACGGGATTAACGACATGATTACAGAGATGTGCGAGCTTACGGGGATAAAGCCGGAGGAGATTTACGAGGGCGTCTTCGTTGGGAACACCGCGATGCAGCACCTCTTCCTTGGTATCTGGCCGAAGTTCATGTCGCTGGCACCGTATCCGGCAGGCGTGAAGCGGGGCATGAAAGCGCCGGCGGACAAACTCGGCTTGAAGTTGCACCCGAACGGCTATGCATGGTTCGCTCCCATTATCAGGGGATTCGTCGGCGCCGACCAAGTGGCTGCTGAACTCGTCGTGGATTATCTTGAAATCGAGGACATGGTGCTCGAGCTCGACATCGGCACGAACACCGAAATCACGCTCGGCAACAAGCACAACGCCTACTGCGTCTCCTGCGCCTCCGGTCCCGCTTTTGAGGGCATGATGATTTCTTGCGGCATGCGAGCGTCGAACGGCGCCATCGAACGCATAAGAGTGGACCCGGAGACGAGGGAGCTTGAATATAAGGTCATCACCGGCATCTGGGCTCGTGGCATCCGCTCATGCTCCAAGTATCGGCGAACGGTCACGAAGCCGATTGGGATTTGCGGCTCAGCGCTCTGCGACGTGCTCCCAGAGTTTGTGAGGGCAGGCATCATTCTCCCCAGCGGGCAGTTCAACAAGGAGCTGCTCGACGTCGACCCGAGATTGCGAAAACGCCCTGATGGGCAGCTCGAATACGTAATTGTGTTCGCTGAAGACACCGCCCACGGCAAGGACATTACAATCTCGCAGAACGACATCCGAGAGCTGCAGAAGGCGAAGGCTGCGATGTTCACCGGTTGCTACTTGCTGATGAAGGAGATGGGCGTCACTACCGACGATATAGATGAGCTCGTGATTGCGGGCGCCTTCGGCAGCTTCATAGACCCCGAAAGCGCACGGACGATGGGCATGTATCCAGAGGTGCCGCTCAAGAAAATCCGCACTATCGGAAACGCCGCCGGCACGGGCGCACGGATGGCACTTGTTTCCAGAGAGGCACGCAAGAAGATGGAAAAGCTCGCAGACTGGGTTAAGTTCATAGAAGCAGCCATTCATCCCGACTTCATGAAAATCTACCCCGAGGCAATGTATATCCCGAACAAGAACCTCGACCTGTTCCCGGAGACCGCTGCCATCCTGAAAGAGCTGGGGCGGATTTAATTCGGATGACTCCACTATCGGGAAAATTATTTATAAATTTAGGAAGTTTGCTGAAGCCAGGGGGTATGAATGGTAGGAATAAAGGGGGGACCGTTTAATGCGAGGTTGAAGTCGCTCAGGACGCCAAGTCTTAACCTCAGTGACCTCGAAATAATCGTGGGGAGGGTGAAGGCGCCGGAGGAGGCAGTGGAAGGCGAAGAGCCGATGGGACCGACGCCGATGCCCTCCATCAAAGACCTCCGTTACTGGGACGAGATTTTGCTGCGACGCTACAAGCCTTTTTACTCGCCGATTTGCGACATGTGTTGCTTCTGTGTGTTCGGGAAGTGCGACCTAACCGGCAACAAGAGAGGCGTCTGCGGCATGGATATAAAGGCGCAACAGGGACGCTGGTCGCTTTTGACAGCGGTTACGGGGCTTTCGACGCACTACAGCCATGCTAAGGAACTTGTGGAGTGGCTGATTGAGACTAAGGGTCCGGATGTGCCGATAGACTTGGGCGAGAAGACGCCTGTTGAGGCTCCGATAACGAGAGTCATTACAGGAATAACGCCGAAGAAGTTAAGCGACTTCGAACCCGTCCTCGACTACATCGGACGCCAAATAGGCGACCTCGTGGCGTCAATCCATATAGGGCAGGAGAGCGATGCTTTCGACTTCGAGTCGAAAGCCCTACATGCAGGCATGCTCGACGCCCTTTCCATGGAGATTGCGGACATCGCCCAGATTTGCGCCCTTGACTTGCCAAAGGGCGATATAGAGCCGCCGCTCGTCGAAATCGGTGTCGGCACCGTTGATATAAAAAAGCCTGTAATACTCTGCATCGGGCACAACATAGCGCCGGGTAGTGAAATTCTGAATTATCTTGAGGAAAAGGGGCTGGCTGACGCCGTTGAGGTCTGTGCGCTCTGCTGCACCGCTAACGACATGTCGCGATACAGGAGCAAAATTGCGAAAATCGTGGGTCAGATTTCGATGCAGAAGAAGTTTGTGCGTTCCGGCTTCGCCGACGTCGTCATCATCGACGAGCAGTGCATCTACACCGACCTTCAGGAAGAAGCTCGCAAGGTGAAGGCGCCAGTCATCGTGACGTCACCAAAGGCGATGCGTGGCTTCCCAGACAGAACTAATGCGCCAACGGATGAAATCGTGAAGGAACTGCTCGACGGCGTGCCGGGCGTGCTGATTTTAGACCCGGAAAAGGTCGGCGAGGTTGCCGTTCGGGTCGCTATGGAGCTGGCACCCCGACGCCGCAAGTATAAGGAGCTGCCGGACGTCGAGGCGATAATTCGGCTTGCGAAATACTGTAAGCACTGCAAAGCCTGCGAGCGAGCATGTCCGAACAGCTTGAAGATAAGCGATGCGATGTATGCTGCCGCCGACGGCGACTTGAGCAAGCTCGTGGAGCTCGAAGACAAGTGCTTCGGCTGTGGGAAGTGCGAATCTGAATGCTCTAGAGATATTCCGGTGCTGAGTATGATAGTGAAAGCTGCGGAGCGGCAGCTTAAGGAAGACCGCTCCAAGATACGGGCAGGCAGAGGTCCAATAACGGACTATGAGATGCGGATGGTCGCTGACACGTGGGGCTCAGGAATAACGCCGGGCTGCATAGCGCTCGTTGGCTGCGCAAACTATCCGGGTTCTGACAGAGAAGTCTATGAGATGGCAAAGGAGTTCTTGGAGCGTGGCTACATCGTGGTGGCGACAGGTTGCGCAGCGATGGCGATTGCACGATACAAGGATGAAGAAGGCAAGTCTCTCTACGAGACGCACCACGGCATTTTCGACGCCGGCGGCATGCTGAACATAGGCTCTTGCGTCTCCAACTCGCACATAATCGCAGCGGGCATAAGGCTCGCAGTCGTCTTCTCACGGCGAATCATGCGTGGAAACTTCGCCGAAATCGCAGACTACTGGCTCAGCAGGACCGGCGCCTGCGGAATCGTCTGGGGGACGATGTCGCAGAAGGCGTATTCGATAGCGACGGCGTGCAACCGCTTCGGCATACCTGTAATTCTCGGTCCGCACGGCTCGAAATACCGCCGCCTGTATCTTGGCAATAGAGATGAGCTGACACCTATGTATCATGTGAAAACTGGAGAACGTCGGGATGAGATTCTAGTGCCAGAGCATCTGCTCTACGTTGCGGAGAGCAAGGAGGAAGCCATAGTGACGGCGATAAAGCTCTGCATGCGGTATAACGACTTCGCAGCAGGGCGAAAGGCGAAGATAATGCACTATGTAGACGCGTATTTCAAGTATTTCGGGCGGATGCCTGAGGACTTGAAGTATTTCGTGCGAAACGAGGAAGACATACCGTCGGAGATGCGAGAGGTCGTTCTTGAAGAGCTAAAGAGGGAAGGCTGGCAGCCGAAAGAGGGGATTACATGGCAGGAGCTTGTGGACATCTCAACGCTTGAGAAGGAGAAGATTTGGACGTTTGAGGCAATGCGGCGGGGGCTGAGATGGTTTACCGTGTGAGGTGGTAGGATGATTTCGGAAGCCTATAAATCTGGGAACGTGCCAGGACCGCTGACTGCAGTTATTGTTGATGGCAGCATCGCTGGCGAGATTATAAAGAACGCCAAAAATCCGTTGTTCGTCGTGGGCAGCATGCTCGCCACCGAGGAGGCTGGCGGGAAGAAGCTTTCAGAATACGCAATAGATATAGCGAAACGCCTCTCTGCGCGGGGTTGCGTAACCATCACGACCGCAAACGCCATTTCGGTGTTCAAGGACGTTAAGGACGTGAACACAAAGATTATGGGCGTCGTGGAGGTTGTTGATAGACTCCAAGACCCAAACTGGGGAGCGAACGGCAAGCCACATGACCTCGTTGTCTTCCTTGGCATCCATTACTGGCTCGGGTCACAGGGGCTGGCGACGCTCAAGCACTTCGCTCCGCATTTACGGACTTTAACGCTTTGCTTCATGAATCATCCAAACGCCGATTGGTCGTTTCCGAACATGAACAAAGAAGATTGGGGAAAAGCATTAGAAGAAGTTATCCAAAAATTGTGATAGAGGTGATGATATGGGCGAGGAATTCGTGATGGGCGGGAAGCGAGAACAGGCATTCGAAAGAGAGTGGGATCGTCCTGAGTTCAGAGACTTCATGAAGCTCTCTCTGAAGACCGAAGCGACTTGGGACGACATACCAGTGGCGATAGGAAGGCAGTTCGAAGGCGAGCGGATAAGAGCGTCGGACATGTATTGCGAGTTCGGCGGTCCTAAGGTTGAATACAAGGGCGAATGGGTCGTCATTGTCGACGAGGACGAAGTAGAGGATCAGAAGGTCGAAGTTGTCGGTCCTGACGTAGACAAGCTGGAGCCCGGCGGCTCATATCCGATATTCACGTTAGTAAAGTGCACTGGCGAGCTGTCCCCGGCGATGGAAATAAACCTTGGAGCGAGGATTCACCACTGGACGAATTTCATAAACGGCATGATGCACTTGAACGCCAAGGACGATATCTGGATAAGAATCTCAAAAGAGGCGGTCGAGAAGGGCATGAACCTTAGGAAATATGGGACTGTGCTTGCGCGGCTTTACGTTTCTGAGTTCCCGAAAGTTCACAAGTGCCAAGTAACAGTATTCACGGATCCTGAGAAAGTAAAAGAGCTCGTCGAGGACATGCGGCGCTACTACGAGGAGAAGGAGCGGGCGCTTGCTAAGATGAAGGAAGAGGACACGAAGCCATGGTATTCTTGCACACTTTGTCAGAGTTTTGCGTCGGCGCACGTCTGCTTAATCACGCCCGAGCGTCCGGCGAACTGCGGCGCCATCACTTGGGCAGATGCCAAGGCAGGACACGAAATGGAGCCGACTGGCGCCTGGCAACCATTTGACCCCGGAGAGCCGATAGATCCCATAAAGGGCGAGTGGAGCGGTGCAAACAAAGAAATAGAAAACAGGTCTGGCGGCATAAACAAGAGAGTGAACCTGCACAGTCTCTTTGGCTACCCGCACACAAGCTGCGGTTGCTTCGAGATGATTGCGTTTTATATTCCTGAAGTCGATGGCATCGGGCTTGTCGACCGGAAATACACGAAACCCACCGTGAACAAGCTGCCTTTCTCGACGATGGCTGCAAGGACCGGCGGCGGAATGCAAGTCGAGGGGCTGCTCGGTCTCTCAAAGGGCTACTGCCGCTCCCGGAAGTTCTGGCAGGCGGACGGCGGCTGGTATCGAGTGGTGTGGATGCCCTCGCATCTGAAACAGGAGGTCTGGGATTTCATTCCGGAGGACGTCCGTGACAAGATAGCGACTGAGAATGAAGTAAACACCATAGAAGAACTCAAGAAGTTCCTGCAAGAGAAAGACCATCCGGTAGTGAAGGGCGTGGTCCGCCCGGTTGACGGCAAGAAAATCACTGAAGGTTGGAAGGTGGGGTTGACCAAGGAGGCGCTGCTCGAATACATAGAGGAGCACGAGGGAGAGATCGACCTTGAGGAGTGCGCTGTGGAGTTTGGCGTTACTGAAGACGAGGTGGAAAGTCTTATAAACGAGCTCGTGGAGGAAGGAGTCTTGGAGATGTGAGCCATGGCTGAGAAAAAGCTGAAGATAAAGATTAAAAAGAAGGATGCTGCGCCAGCAGCCGCCACAGCAACGACAACGCCGATGGCAGCAATCGCAAAACCGCCGAAGATAACGCTAAGAGGCGTTAAGATAAGGATAGAAGAGGTATCTCTGAAGAAATAATTTAACTTTTCTTTTTTATTCTTACTCCGAGCATTGCTCAAGAACAGAAGTGCAACGTGGTGGGAGCGATGAGTGGGGAGAAGAAGCTTAAGATTAAGCTAAAGAAGAAAGAAGGAGCACCTTCTGCGGCGACTACTGAAGGGAACGAGCTGTTCAAGCTGCTTTCGAAGATTGCGAAGCTCCTCGACGGCGTGGACAGCCTGAGGGGTGTGGAAATCGAAGCCGAGGAAATAGTCCTTGAGGGTGTTATGCTGCCAACGGATCTGTTGGCAGGGGCGTTGAGGCAAGCAACGGCGGCGCCGGCGGCTGCGGAGGCAGTGACGACGCCACCGAAGCCGACGGAGTTAGAGAGCTTCAAGTTTGAAAAGCCAGTGCGGAGCTACGTAGGGAAATTCGAAGAAGTGAAGATTGGAGCGACGGCAGAAGAAGGCGGGAGCAGAGCGTTTACACTGACTATCGGTGGGAGCGAGACGCCGGCGATGCACGCCTTTGAGGGGCGGCTTCCGCATAGACCGGTGGTTGCGTATTTGGTCTTTGACGAGGATCCGGGGTTACCGGAGACGCTGCTGGAGTATTACGGGGACGTGAAGGACGACCCGGTGGCGTGGGCGAAGAAGTGCGTTGAGGAGTTTGGCGCAAAGATGATATTCCTGGACTTGCGGAGCACGGACCCGCATGGCACAAACCGCTCTGCCGAAGACGCTGCGAAGACTGTGAAGGCGGTTTTGGAGGCGGTGAGCGTGCCGTTGGCAATCTGCGTGCGCTCTGGCGACATGAAGAAGGACGTTGAGGTTTTGAAGAGGGCGGCGGAGGTCGCAGCCGGCGAGAACGTCATTCTGTACTGCGGGAGCCTCACGCTGCCAGCGATTCTTGCGGCAGGCGAGGCGTTGGCTGACGAGATTTACGAATACTTCAAAGCGGCGAAGGAGCACGGGCATGTCGTCGTAGCTTACCAACCGCTCAACCTCCCGGGCATCGCAGTGCTGAACAAAGCCGCTATGGAGCACGGTGTGCCGAAGAGTAAGATTCTAATAGACCCAGGCTCTGTAGCGGTGGGCTACGCCGTTGAAATGGCGATTTCGGCGATGGACGCCATCTACAACAAGGCGCTGGTCGGCGACGAGAGTTACCAGATGCCGCTCATGTATATACCAGCGAACGCATGGATGTATAGGGAGAGCTACGACGACGTCGAGGAGTGGGGCGACACCGAGCAGCGAGGGCATGCGTGGGAGATTGGCACTGCGATGGCAGCATTGATGTCGGGGGCGCATCTCCTCGTGATGCTCGACCCGTATGCAATAGATGCCGTGGAGAACTTCCTTGACAGGCTTTACTTGCCAAAGATCGAGAGCGTGGAGGGGCTGCTGAGACACTTGCCGGGGTCAAATTGCAAGGCGTGTGGCTTCGAAGCGTGCAAGGAGCTTGCAGACGCCGTGCTCAAGGGCGAGGCTGATGTTGACAAGTGTCAGAGGTTGGGCGATGCTGGTAAGAGGGCAGTGAAGAAGTTGCTAAGCCCGCCGTCGCCGCCAGTGGTGGAGTCAGAGGAGATTGCAAGCTGGATAAAAGAGTTGCCGTGAGGTGTGAAAAATGGCAGAGAAAGGAAAAGAAGTGAGAGCGTCGCCGATGGAGCTGATGAAGCAGTTGCCGGGTGAAGACTGTGGCGACTGTGGTTTTGATACGTGTTTTGAGTTCGCACTTGCGATCTTCGACCGCAGGAAGCGATACGATGAGTGCACTAAGCTTAATGATGCGCAGAGGAAGGCGCTTGCGAAGATGCTGGCGCCGCCGATGCGGGAGGTCGTTCTCGGCGTCGGTGAGCGTGCGAGGCGAATTGGCGGCGAGGAGGTGATGACGAGGGAAGAGCTGGGCTTCTTTGGGAAGACGGTCATCGCATACGACGTCTGGGACACAATGAGTGAAGAGCGGCTCAGAGACCGCCTGAAGGAGATTTATGAAATAAAAGCGGTGAAGGTGAAAGAGGCGTTCAGTGCCGACGCCATTGCGGTTCGGAACGTCTCTGGGGATCCCAAGAAGTTTAAGGAAGCCGTGAAAATCGTTTCGGAGCAAACGGACGTGCCGCTAATACTCTGCTCGTTCGACCCGAAGGCGTTGAGGGTAGCTGTTGAACTCGTGAAGGACAAGCGTCCTTTGCTATATGCGGCGACGAAGGACAACTGGGCGGATGTGCTCGAGCTTGCGAAGAAGTATGCCGTGCCGGTTGCAATATTCTCGCCGAACGACCTTGACACGCTCGGAGCGATTGCGAAGACGTTTGCGAAGAACGGCGTGGAGGACCTCGTTTTGGACCCCGGGACGTTCACCGAGCCAGGCTCGCTCCTCCAGACCTTCTGTAATCTTATAATGCTGCGGCGGGCGTGCGTCGAAGATGGCGTTAAGGAGGTCTCATATCCGACGATGGCTGTGCCTGCGACGATTACGATGACCGTTGGCGACAGAAAAAAGGCGGCGCAACTCGAAACCATGCTCGCTAATGCTCTCATCACGAAAGGCATAAACCTCGTCATCCTGCACTATCCGAATACGTGGGGCTTCTTCCCAATGGTCATGCTGCGAGAAAGCGTCTTTAAGCATCCGAAAGCTGAGGAAAAGGTCGACCCCGGAATCTATGAGTTCAACGAGCCCGACGAGCTTTCGCCGGTGCTCGTGACCACGAACTACACGATGACTTACGGCGTGGTTTCGAGCGAGCTGGAGCGCGTAAAGGTGCCATGCTGGTTGCTCGTCGTTGATACGGGTGGCTTATCGCTTGACACCGTTGCCGGCACCGGCGAGTGGGCGGACCTGCTTGAGGAGGCAGTCGATGAGTTTAACCTCGACGAAAAGGTAAAACACCGCATCCTCATAGTCGGGCAAGTCGTCGCCGAATACAAAGAGGACATGGAAGAAGCCCTTCCCGACTGGAAAATCGTAATCGGTCCTAAAGACTCGACGGAAATCGGTCCATTCCTCAAAGAAAAGTGGAAAGAGTTCCTTAAAGAGTCAGGCATTGAAGCCTGATTTTCCTCTCTTTTTAATTTAGTGTCAAGGTAGAGCTGTTTGAGAGCGGTTATTGTTTGTTCAATGTAAGTTTAAGAGCTAAGTGACAGGCGAGGGCGGCTAACTAAGGTTTATATTTCTGATTACCCATTTAACCTTATGATATTCCAAGTAATTATCTGGAAAGCGGAGAACATGTTTGTTGTGAGGGAAGTCAAAAAACCATAAAGAAGGTGTGGAGTTATATTAGAAGAGATGCTGGAATTCAAGAAAGAGTTAGGGAAAGACATCGTGAAGGTTATCAATGTCAAAATCGCCGGTCGGTGAAACTTGGACTTGCTTGGAGTCTTGAGGTTAGTGTAAGTATCTGAGAGGGGGCTTTTTGAATGTTGTCAAAGACAATAAAAGCGGTTGACGGGGGCGAAAGATGAAAGGTAAAGCTCGTGCGAGCGGCGCCGGCACCGTGATAAATGCTATAGCGACTTTAAAGGGCTCGGCGTTTGGCATAGAGTTGTGGACGCATGCGGAGGTAGAGCTTGGTGAAGATTTTCGGGATGTCCGAAGCGAGATCTACGTCGAAGGCAAGCGTGAAAAGGATGGTAAGCTTGTAGAGCGGTGTGTGCAACTCGTTTTAAAGGCTTTCGGCGAGCAGCGGCTTGGCGGCTTCGTCCGCACCAAGAGCGAAATCCCACTGGCAAGCGGCTTGAAAAGCAGTAGTGCAGCAGCAAACGCCGTGACGCTCGCAACGCTCGACGCTCTCGGCGTTCGTGTCTCGTGGGATACTACGGAAAGAGTAACTTCGCCGTTTGGGCTCAAAGCGCTGCCTAAGCTGAGTGACGAGATCCATCCGCTCGACGCGATCCGCATCGGCGTGCATGCTGCGCTTGACGCTGGCGTTTCAATAACCGGCGCCTTCGACGATGCCTGCGCCTCGATGCTCGGCGGCTTTGTGGTCACTAATAATAAGAAGACGACGCTGCTGAAAAGGGTAGAGAAAGATGCGAGGGTTCTTGTGCTCGTGCCACAGGAGCGGGCGTTTACGGCGGATGCTGACGTTAAAAGGATGCGGCTTTTAGCACCTTGCGTCGAGATTGCGTTTGATCTTGCTTTAAAAGGCGAGTTTGAAAGGGCGATGACGCTCAACGGTTTCTTATATTGCGCAGCGCTTCGCTTCAGCCATGAGCCCATTATGCGAGCTTTGGAGTGTGGCGTGCAGGGCGTTAGCCTCTCAGGCACCGGTCCCTCTTACGTTGCTCTTACCTCCGAAGAAAGCATAGATGCCCTGAGGGAGATTTGGAGTTGCATTGAACAGTCTAAAATGATAGAAACTAAGGTGAACAATATCCCTTGTTTTACTGAGGCGTGAGGATGAAGGGGGAAGCAAGGACGCTCAAGCAGATAAGGGAGGAAATCGAAAATATAGATGCTCAAATAATAGAACTAATAGCTAAGCGGACAGCGTTAGCTGAAGAACTCTTGGCGGCGAAGCTCCGTGAAGGCACGAACATTGTGGACAAGGAGCAGCGTAAGCGAGTCCTTGAGCGGGTCGCACGTGAGGCTTCGAGACGTGGGATGGATGCCGTTTTCATCACAAAAATTTTTGAAATACTGATAACAATGAATGAGAATAGGCAGAAGGAATTGGCGGCAATGCCGAAGAACTCCACAGGCGTAGAGGGAGGTAAGAATGAGCGACGAAGATAGCAGTAAGAGCAAGGTCATGAGGACGCCCATCGTGGCGGTGCTGGGGCATATAGACCACGGGAAGACGACGCTTCTCGACAACATTCGAGGGACGGCGATAGCGCAGCGCGAGGCAGGCGGCATCACACAACACATCGGCGCCACGGAAATCCCAATAGGCGTCATAAAGAAGATTTGCGGACCGCTGCTCGACGTCGGGAAGATAAAGGTTTCAGGCTTGCTTTTCATAGACACGCCGGGGCATCAGGCGTTCACGTCACTTAGAAAGCGGGGCGGGGCGCTCGCCGACCTCGCAGTCCTCATCGTTGACATCATGGAAGGCTTTCAACCGCAGACTTACGAGTCGCTGCACATCCTCAAAACGTTTAAAACGCCGTTCGTCGTGGCGCTGAACAAAATAGACAGGATTCGGGGCTGGCGTTCCAGGAGAAAGCCGTTCGTCTTGAGCTACAAGGAGCAGAGCGACGAAGCCCGCAGACTCATTGACGAGCGATTTTATGAGGTTGTGGGGACGCTCTACGACGAGGGCTTCTCGGCGGAACGCTACGACAGAATCCAAGACTTCACGAAGACCGTTGCCATAGTTCCGATAAGCGCAAAGACTGGCGAGGGCATTCCAGACCTGCTCATGGTGCTGATAGGGCTGGCGCAGAGGTTTTTGGAGGAAAGTTTGCGGCTGCATGTGAGCGCCGAGGGCGTGGGCGTGGTCCTTGAGAAAAAGGAGGAGCGAGGCATCGGCACAACTATTGACGTTATTCTTTACGACGGCACGCTGAGCGTCGGCGACACCGTCATCATCGGTAGCATCGCTCGCTCGCCCGTCGTGACGAAGGTGCGGGGGTTGCTGAAGCCGAGAGCCTTGCGGGAGATGCGTGCCGAGAGCAGATTTGAGAGGGTGCGCAGCGTCACCGCAGCAGCGGGCATCAAAATCATTGCACCAAAGCTCGAAGACGTGCTCACGGGCTCGCAGCTCAGGGTCGTAAAGGACGAGACTGCGCTCGGGGATGCGATTCGGAAGCTGCAGGCGGAGCTTGAGGAGCTTCGGATCGAGATTGCGGCTGAGGGCGTCGTGGTTAAGGCGGACACGCTCGGCGCTCTCGAGGCGCTCGCCTCGGAGCTTAAGCGGGAGAACATCAGCATAATGAAGGCAGAAGTCGGCAATATCTCGAGGCGTGACGTCATAGATGCCGCTACCGTAAAGGAAAAAAACCCAAACTTGGCGGTGGTCATAGGCTTTAACGTCGACGTCCTACCCGACGCAAAGGAGGTGGCGCAGCAGAACGACGTCCCCATATTCCTCGGCGACGTTATCTACAAGATCATTGAGGATTACGTCGGCTGGGTGCGACGCCGTAAGGAGGAAGAAGTGCGAAAGGCGCTCGAACCTCTAATCAAACCTGGAAAGCTCATGCTGCTCCCAGACTACGTCTTCAGGCAGAGTAAGCCCGCAATCGTCGGCGTCCGTGTCCTTGGCGGGCGGATAGCGCCAGGAGCGCCGCTTATGCGTGCTGACGGCGTCGCAGTTGGCAGCATCAAAGGCATCCAAGACCGTGGCAATTCGATACCAGAAGCCCGGCAAGGCATGGAAGTTGCAGTTTCAATAGTCGGTCCGACAGTCGGACGCCAGATAAAAGAGGGAGACATCCTCTACGTGGACGTGCCTGAAAGCCATATTCAAGAATTAAAAAAATTTGCGGACTACCTGACCGAAGACGAAAAAGAGACGCTTGAGGAGATAAAAG